>JAKLIC010000159.1 GCA_022709825.1 Bacteroidota bacterium
CAAGGCTAATCCATCAGTTGACACATCATCTAATCGACCAATAAACGGGGAAACATATGTTGCTCCTGCTTTGGCTGCCAATAAAGCCTGACCAGCAGAAAAAACTAACGTTACATTAGTTTTGATACCTCTGTCTGAAAAATATTTACAGGCTTTGATACCTTCTTTGGTCATCGGTAATTTTACCACGATTTGCTCGTGTAATTCTGACAACTCCTCCCCTTCTTTAATCATTCCGTCATAATCGGTTGCAATTACTTCAGCACTTACATCGCCATCAACAATGTTACAAATGTCTACATAATGTTTCAAAACGTTATTTTTTCCGCTAATACCCTCTTTGGCCATTAACGATGGATTTGTTGTTACGCCATCTAAAACCCCTAAAGCTTGTGCTTCTTTAATTTGCTCCAAATTAGCTGTGTCAATAAAAAATTTCATATACTAGTTGTGTTTTTAATTCGGATGCAAAATTACGAATTCAATTTCAATAGTTTTAAAAAAAGTTTGTTTCAAGTTTTAGGTTTCTGGTTACATTAACTTTTCATTTTGTAGAAATCTCATGCAAAACTTAAAGTTTATAATGATTCATCAACATTTTTTCATACATTCTATCAGGCAAAACTCGTTTTAAAACAACTGAAAAGCGTTGCATAAAACTTCCAACTTTATAATGTACGTTGGGTTGGGATGTTTCAATTATTTTATGAATTGCATAAGCCATTTCATTTGGATTACTTCCGGAATCAACATGTTCATCCATCATCTTCAACGTATTTCCGTATGGAATTTTATATGCTGAATCATTTTTCAACGGAGCATGGTAACGACCCGAGGCAATATTCGTCGCAAAATCGCCGGGTGCTACATTGGTTAATTGAATACCGAATTGTTTTACTTCCATTCGAATTGCTTCGGTAATGATTTCCAACGCACCTTTTGAGGCTGAATAAACGCTTCGATATGGCAAACCCATATAACCGGCAATAGAAGTTATATTGATGATTAAACCCGATTGTTGACTTCTCATTTGTGGTAAAATGGCTTTCATCACTTCTATCGGACCAAAGAAATTAGTTTCAAAATTGTTTTTGATTTCTTGTGTGGGAATTTCTTCCAACGGACCGGTAATTCCAACACCGGCATTGTTGATGACTACATCAATCTTTCCTTCTTTTTGAATCAATTCTGATATGGCATTGGTAATGCTATTCACGTCCCTAACATCCAATTGTAACAAAGGAAAAATGGAATCTTTTACTTGATTCGGGTTTCTACTTGTTCCATAAACTATATAACCTTTTTGATGCAAAAAAGTGCCAATTGATTTACCAATTCCGGAAGAACCGCCTGTGATGAGAATTACTTTTGACATGGTTTGGTTTAAAAAGTCAAAGATAGTGAAAAGGTTGGAAGTTGTCCGTTAGATTTGTATTCCTAATCCTGGCTTCTGAATCAAAACCACCTCCCCATTCACAATTTTAGAACCTGCAAACGTATCATTCGCTATTAAATTTGCTCCATCCAAATCGAGATAATCGGCAAAAGATGCCAAGGCAATTCCGGCAGAAATACCTACTGTCGACTCCGTCATGCAACCAATCATCAGCTTGAATTGCATCACTTTTGCTTTATGGATAATTTCTAACGAAGGTGTCAATCCTCCACATTTCATTACTTTTATATTGAGCGTTTTGTAATGTGGTTGTAACAATTCTAAATCGTCAACTGATTGCACGTCTTCATCCGCCATCCAATTGGCATAACCGACTCGCGTCAAATGTCGATAGTTTTCAGCCCCTTTGGGCATCGGTTGTTCAAAATATAAGAAAGCCGCTGAAAGCGGATCATTCGCGATGGCTTCACATTGTTCCAAGGTGAAACTCCCGTTCGAATCAATGCTGATTTGTTTGCCTGTTGCCAACAGTTTATCCCGCAAGGAAGTAGACCACGTATTTACTTTCACTTTACAATAATTCCAGTCAGACGCTAGTATTTGTTTCACTTGAATTTCTTCGTCATCCATGCTAATCGTAATAGAAGATTCCGGATAAACCCTTGTCTCCAACCGATTCATTTCGGCAAACGTTTTATTTTCTACCTTTCCATACAAATCCCAATAGGCACAATCCAACGCCGCTTGTAAAAACGGTGGCAAAGCATAGCTCTTCAATTGGTAAAAAAAAGTAAAGGGTGACACGAGTGGCAAAGCAGCCACTACCGGTTGAAGCTTAGCTAATTCCACTTCAAAATCAGCCAACAGAATATGGTAATAATCTATTTCGGTACATTCGCCGTACCCCGTTTTTCCATCAAAAGTAATTGAAATAATTAACGCTTTTCTGAAATCATAAACCCCATAAGCTATCTTGAAAGGTGCTTTCAGTTGATGACGAACAATTTTCCATTTTAATTCCATCGGATAAAAGTCGGGAAAAATTACTGAAAGTGAGTGAAGGAATTTTAAACTCCCGAAGCTTCGGGATAAATAAAAAATGGCAAGCGACCTACATCGCACCGCTACAACCACATACCTTTGCTGTGTTCCCACCCTGGAGGAGTTTGCAGGAGCTGGTCGTGTAGGACTTGCCGTTGCAAATATACAATCTTTTTATATTTTTGCAAGTAATTTTACCTAATACAAATCGTTATATTTGCCTAATATATTTCTTTCGACCATGAAAAAGCATAACTTATTATCTTTCATTTTATTAACTGCCACTCTTGTGAGTTGCGGCGATACCGTTACAGACAAAAAAAACTTATTTGCCTTTGATACTGCCCAATTAAAAGAACAATTTACCACCGAAGAAACCACAAAATTGTCTGTTGCTAACAAAGCAAACAAAACCATTGACAGCATTGTCTACTTTGTTAATGAGATAAAAATAGGTTCCGTAAAAGGACACAATTCCCTGGAGTTAAACTTTGCAAAGGAGAAACTAGGTTATCAATACCTTAAAGCCATGGTCTATTTTGAAGACGACTTTGCCGAAGCTACCCATCGGGTAGAATTGATTTCGAATATCCAACCCAAGTTATTAAATTACATCATCGTGAACACCTTTCCGCATGACATCAAGGCCTACACGCAGGGGTTAGAGTTTCACCGCGACACCTTGTTAGAAGGAACCGGAAACGGTGCCGGAAACGGAACAGGATTAAAAGGCATCTCCAGTTTACGCAAAACCGATTTCAAAACCGGGAAAGTATACAAAAGCGTAGAACATCCCGAAGCAATCTTTGGCGAAGGCATCACCGTATTAAACAATAAAGTGTATCAACTCACCTGGCGAAACCTGACCGGATTTATTTATGATGCCAATACCTTCAAACAACTCAAAACATTCAAGTATTCCAGAGAGATTGAAGGATGGGGATTGTGTAATGATGGCAAAATATTGTATCAATCTGACGGGACTGAGAAAATATATACCTTAAATCCGGAAACGTTAGCAATTGAAGGTAGCATCAACGTGTATTCCGGTGCGAATAAAATCAAATCGGTGAACGAGTTGGAATGGATTAACGGTAAAATCTTCGGGAATATTTATCAAAGAGACGCCATAGCCATCATCAACCCGGCTAATGGAGCCGTGGAAGCCGTGATTAACCTCGCTGAACTAAAAAAGAAAGTCACCCAACATCCCGATATCGATGTGCTGAACGGAA
>JAKLIC010000016.1 GCA_022709825.1 Bacteroidota bacterium
AATTATTGAAGAAAAAGTTGAAAACTCAACAACTCAAAAAATTGATTCGAAAATCACAAAAAAAGAGCCTGTCATAGCGGCTACTGAGCCAATTCCCACTTTAAGAAAAACAGAATCAAAATCAGTTGCCATTCCGAAAAACCATAAAATTTACACCAATTTGTCAGCTATATTAAATACTATTCAAGTTGGACAAACGGTAACAAAGGAAGAATTAATCAAACAGAATAAGCTACCAAAAGATGCCTCTTCCATAGTTAAAAGTGTAAAAAAAACAGCCGAAAACGAATTATATATCGAATGGAAATCAACCTGGTTAGTTGAAAAAGTATCTGACGTAAAACTCAATGATGACAGAATAAAAGTTGAATTTAAGGATAATATTGTCTACACATCAGGCCCTGCCATTGGCATAAAATATGATGGTAAAATCTACACAGATTTAATCATTAAAGGTGACCGTGCTTATATTCCATCAGTTAAAGAATATAGTTGGCGAATTGGGAAATAATAAATAATTTTACCCTTTTAAAACCTTCATATAAACTTCTCTCGATATTTCAAAAGCCCCTAATTTTTCTAGATGGTCATTTTGCACTTGGCAATCCAACAAATGGTAATTTTCCTCTTTAAGTTTTTGTATTAATGAAACAAAGGCCACTTTACTCGCGTTAGAAACAGTTGAAAACATGCTTTCACCACAAAATACTTTGCCCAAATCAACTCCATATAAACCACCAACCAATTCGTTATCTTGCCAAACTTCTACCGATTTTGCAAATCCTGTTTCATGTAATTTTATATACGCTTCCAACATTGAATCGGTAATCCAAGTTCCGCGTTGACCTTTTCTTTTTATTTTTTGGCATTTTTTAATCACTTCCGTAAAATTTTGATTAAATGTTACTTTAAAAATATTTCGATTTAAAATATTACGCAAACTTTTGGCTATTTTATAATCTTGAGGATTCACTACCATTCGCTCAGACGGACTCCACCATAAAATCGGTTCATCGTTATCAAACCAAGGAAATATTCCGCTATGATAAGCCAACAGCAACCTTTCTATGCTCAAATCGCCTCCCACTGCGAGAATTCCTTCCGAGGAAGCTTCTGTTACTGGCGGAAAATATAATTCAGTAGATAAAAAATACATGTTATTGAAGATAGATAAACAAAAGAGATATATTGCTAAAACCGAAAATCATTCTAAACGCATAACCAAGTTAGCCATTTAGAATGATTTTCTATTTCTTTCTTCTATTCTCTCACTAGAAAGGCAAATCATCATGCTCTTCTTCATTAAAGTTAGTTGCCGGTTCAAATGCTTCTGCCGCCGGCATCGGAGGCATTCCTGCAGCAGGAGCTTCTGCTTGCAAACGTTCAATTCTCCATCCTTGAATATCGTTGAAATATTTGGTTTCACCTTGTGGGTTAACCCATTCTCTACCTCTTAAATTGATTGAAACTTTTACAGCTTCACCCACTTTATAACTATTCAGCAAATCGCATTTATCTTGTACAAAATTAATACTGATGTGTTGTGGATATTGCTCTTCTGTAGAAACAACTAATTCTCTTTTTCTGAATGTAGCACTCACTTGTTGTTCCGGATTCACTACTCTGATTTTTCCTGTAACTTCCATACTCTTGATTTTAAAAATTATTAAATTGGCTTATATTAAACTCGTTTGGCTAATAAGACTTTCCATGCTGAAATAGCATCTTGTTTATTGAGGAATTCTTTTGCTTTTTCATGCACTTTCATTTCATCAGCAGAACTCAAAACGCCTTTTACTTGAATATTATCTCTTACAAATATATTAATTTCTTCGTTGGTTGGCAAACTTTCTACATTCCCTAACATTCCCAAATCATTTCCGTTAAAAACAGGACTTTTTTTGACAAAATCCGGAATTTGATCTACCCCAATTCCTAACGTTGCCAATGGTTTTGGAATTTCAAAAAGACCTTCATTGGAACGCGAATACCAATTGGCACCCATCCTTGATACTAAATCAATTTTGTGTTGGTCAATGTTTCCGTTTTCGTCCAAAATCGATTCGTCAATATGCAATTTTACTACTTCACAGACGATTAAATTACCGGCCCCGCCTTCTGTTCCTAAACTGATTATTTCATTCACCTTGCATTCAAATTGAACAGGACTTTCTGCTACTCGAAAAGGCTTTACAACCTCAGAAGGCAGCATGGTCAAACCGGATTTCAAAAACTCATTTACTCCATCGGCATATTCCGTACTCGAGAGTGACATTTGTTGTACAATTTCATAATTTACCACATTAATCACAACTTCTCGGGTTGCTTCACAATTAATTAAGGTATGTTTTATCGTGTTGTCACGAACTCTTCGAGCCGGAGAAAAAATCAAAACCGGTGGATTCGAACTAAACACATTAAAAAAACTAAATGGAGATAAATTAGGATTGCCATTTTTGTCAAGCGTGCTGGCAAATGCAATTGGTCTTGGACCTACAGCACTCTGTAAATAGCCTTGTAATTTTAGCGGAGAAATATCTTTAGGAGAAATACTAACCATGTTATATTTGTGTTTCTACAAATGTATAAAATTGAAAAGTATTTGCCGTTCGATTTTTTTAATTCCAATAAGATTTTACTACTTTTATCCTAAATACTTTTTTATGCAGTTTTCCGAAAGTCGAAATGTCACCCGGTGGATTTTAATACTCACGTCGTTTGTGATTGTTTCGTTGATACTTTGGAACACCTATACTTTTTTTCAACGTTTTAAAAAAGATGAACGTTTGAAAATGGAACTTTGGGCAGAAGCACAAACTAATGTTTTCAGTTCAGATGTTGATGCAGATATTAGTCTTCCTCTAAAAATTATTAGCAATACGACAACTATTCCAATCATTGTAACCGATGAAAACGACAGCATTGTCAACAAAACAAACATTGAAGATATTGACGAGAAAGATTCTGCAAAACTCAGGAGCTTATTAGAAAAATTAAAAAAGGAAAATGATCCGATTGTGATGGAATATGTCGAGGGAAAATTTCGCTATTTATATTATGGTGATTCCTCATTATTGAATAAATTGAAATATTATCCACTTGCTTTATTGTTGATTATTTTTCTTTTTGGATTATTGGTTTTCAATTTTTATCAAACTTCTAAAATTGCTACACAAAATAAACTTTGGGCCGGGATGGCTAAAGAAACAGCTCATCAAATTGGCACTCCTTTATCATCACTTATTGGTTGGTTGGAAATTTTGAAAGCTGAAAATGTTGCTGAATCTACCCTATTGGAAATACAAAAAGACATCACACGATTACAAACGATTACTGACCGATTTTCTAAAGTGGGCTCTGAACCCGTTTTGGAAAAATTAGACATTATAGCTGAAACAGAACAATCCTATGATTACCTTAAATCTCGGTTTTCAAAACAAGTAGAATTTACTTTTCTTGCTCCTCCACATCCAATATTTGTATCTATCAATCCTGCTTTACATAGTTGGACTATTGAAAATTTAGTTAAAAATGCCATTGATGCGATGAAAGGTCGCGGAAAATTGGACTTAAATATTATTGAAGAAGAAAAAGAAGTACGGATTTATGTTTCTGATAGCGGAAAAGGCATTCCTAAAAATCAATTTAAAAAGGTATTTGATCCCGGATTTACTACCAAAAAAAGAGGTTGGGGATTGGGACTTTCCTTAACCAAACGCATTGTGGAAGAATACCACAAAGGAAAAATCAAAGTGCACCATTCAGAAATTGATAAAGGCACTACAATGATGTTAAGTTTTAAAAAGACAACTTCATAAAATGAAAAAATCCCGATTTCACGGGATTTAAATTATAAATTAGCTTTAATATTTTTAGCTATTTCTTCAAATTCTTCTTTTGTGAAAGAAACCTTTTTTTGAAAACGAACTTCATCCATTTCATTGAGTGGAATTAAATGTACATGAACATGAGGCACTTCTAAACCGATTACACTCATTCCAATTCGTTTACAAGAAATTGCTTTTTCTAAAGCCACGGCTATTGTTCTGGAAAATTTCATCAAATTTAAATAATGATCTTCCTCCATTTCAAAAAGCTTGTTAATTTCCTGTTTTGGAACACACAGCGTGTGCCCTTTTGCATTTGGATTTACATCTAAAAATGCAATAAAATTATCATCCTCTGCTATTTTATAACAAGGAATTTCACCATTGATTATTTTTGTAAATATACTTGCCATTTCACAAATTAATCTCTGGAAATATCTAATATTTCAAATTTCAATACACCATTTGGAACAGTGATTTCTGCCACGTCACCAACCGATTTTCCGAGTAAGCCTTTTCCTATTGGAGAAGTTACAGAAATTTTACCTGATTTTAAATCGGCTTCACTTTCTGCAACCAAGGTATATTTCATTTCCATACCATTGGCTTGGTTTTTTATTTTTACATTTGATAAAACCAATGCTTTAGACATATCTAATTGTGATTCGTCAATTAATCTTGCGTTAGAATAAACCTCTTCCATTTTTGAAATACGCAATTCTAAAAGACCTTGTGCTTCTTTAGCTGCATCATATTCTGCATTTTCAGATAAATCTCCTTTATCTCTTGCTTCTGCGATGGCTTGAGACGCTTTTGGTCGTTCAATATGTTTTAACGTTTCTAATTCTTCTTTTAATTTTTTTAAACCCTCAGCGGTATAATACGATACTGTACTCATAACTTCATGTGTTTTTTAATGCTGTATTTTGTTTGTTAATCAGTCACAAAAAAGTGAACTTAATTATATAAAAATCTTTTATTTCTCGTTTATATAAAATAGAAAAAATCCCCTTTGAGAGGATTTCTTATCACAAAGATAGGATATTTTTTTGTTTCTCAGAAAAATTATTGCTTATTAGTATTAATCAAAGGTAATTAATTTAAATTTGTTCACTCTATTTTAATCAAAAAAATGAAAAAAATCATTTTAGTTTTATTCAGTACTTTATTCTTATTCGGTTGCGACAGTGGAGGTGGAAATGACAATAATCCTTATATTCCAAATTATACCTTTACAGTTGATATCAATGTGAATTTACCTTCCTATAGTAATTTACAATTCCCTAGTAATGCCGTCTATATTCCACAAGGCACCGCTGGGGCAAGAGGAGTAATTGTTTTTAATAGTGGCAGCGGTTATTTAGCCTATGATGCAGCATGCCCTAATCAACCTATTTCAGGTTGTTCTACAATGTTAATAAGTGGAATTAACGCCATATGTCCTTGTGATGATGAACAATATAGCTTATTTACAGGGCTTAGCAGTTTGCAATACCCCATGAAAAGATATCGAGTGGAGGTAAATTTACCAAACATACGTGTTTATAATTAAATTAAAATCCTGACCGAACAGTCAGGATTTTTTATGCTGTGTTTAAAATAAGAGTGTTAATCCTGCTAATAAGTTTATCCCTGCTTGCGGGTAAAAACCGGCACCTTCAATAGTTGTGACAGTTCCCGGATCGGAAAAATCATCGTCATACGTGTAGAAATAGCCATTACTTTCATACTCCAAATTGAAGATGTTATTTATCAACACATCAATTCTTATGGATTTGAATACTTTTTTAGTTACAATTTCATACGAAACATTCAAATCGTTCACAAAATAACTGTCTAATTTTGAACTTTCTGCATCGATATTCCCCATATATTGTTCGCCCACAAATTTTGACAAAAGTGACACTTGGAAATTTTGAATAGGCATAAACACCAATCTGTTTGCCGCAATTAAATCGGGTGAAAAAGCAATATTTGTGGTTCCTAAATCTTTAAAAACTCCGTCCCGTTGAAATACAAAATCTTGATTTTTATTTTGACTCAGCGTTACATTTGGTTGCAAAAACCACTTATTGGTAAGTTTAAAAGTTGCATCAACTTCCAATCCAAGTCGGTAACTATCGCCACTGTTGGCTCGAACAGGAGCACCAACATCGTTTAATTCGCCGGTTAAAACTAATTGGTCTTTGTATTTCATGAAATAACCGTTGACATTCAATTTTGCTTTTTCGGTGGAGAAACGCCAACCTAATTCATAATCATCCAGTTTCTCTGGTTTTGGATTTCCGCTTTCATAATCGTTTCGATTGGGTTCGCGATTGGCTTTAGAGTATGAAAAATAAAAGTTTTGTTTTTCATTCAATACAAAAGTCACACCTGCTTTCGGATTAAAAAAATTAAACTTATCGTTTACTAAGCCTGTTTCTGCTCCATTGGCTTGATAGCCTACGTTTCGGTATTGCATATCACCAAACAATCGCCATTTTGTTGTGAGTTGATAGTTGACTTTTGCAAAAACATTCACATCTGTTTTCGAAGAAAAATCATTGTAATAGCGATCTCTAATTTCGCTTTGCGAAGCATATTGAGCCCAAATAATTTCGCCAAAATGAGCTCCTTCATATTTATTTGCTCCACCACCAATAATTACATCTACTTTATCTTTGTTATAATTTACAGAAAAAGTAGTTCCGTAAAAATCATTATCCAACCAACGTCTGCGAATTAAATCCGTCATATCAATCGTTTCTCCACCCAAAACAATAGGTTCTAAACCATAATCTGAAAAATCTTCATTTTCTTTGTATTGTTCAAAATAACCTTTTCCTTTGGTATAATGCAAAGCAAAGTTACTGCTCCAATGTTCGCTCCAGCGTTCGTTCCAATGCAATTGGTAATGATCTTGTTGGTAATTATCGGTCTCGTTGTCATAAAATTTCATTTTCCCATTTTCGTCATAATACATTCCGGCAACGTTAAACGTTCGATCATTTTCAAGTTTTTCGGGATCTTCCAAACCGTACCAAGCTTGATAGGTTTTTTGAATGCCTCCAAACACCAAACCTTTGATTAAAGTCGAATTGCCCACATAGGTTCCTTGTAAAAAATACGATTTCAAATCAGATGAAGCTCTGTCGATATACCCATCGGAATTGATTGCAGATAAGCGTCCCGCAATTTCAAACTGCTCATTCATCAAACCGGTACTGAACTTCACGGTGTGTTTTCGAGTGTTAAAACTACCAAAGGAATTTGAAATTTCACCTTTGGATTCTTTCGAATAATTATCAGTTAACACATTCAGACTTGCTCCAAAAGCTCCGGCTCCGTTTGTGGAAGTTCCAACCCCTCGTTGTAGTTGTAAACTTTCGGTTGAACTCGCAAAATCGGGCATGTTTACCCAAAAAGTTCCCTGACTTTCGGAATCATTGTACGGAATTCCATTAATTGTTACATTCACCCGTGTCGCATCAGAACCCCTAACCCGAATTCCGGTATAACCAACACCGGCACCGGCATCGGTAGTTGTAACAACCGAAGGTAGATAATTCATCATGAGTGGAATATCCTGTCCCAAATTTCTGGATTGGAACTCTTCTTTGCGAAGATTAGAAAATGTTACCGGAGATTGTGCTGTCACCCGAATGGCTGATACTAAAACTTCATCAAGTGAAATATCTTTTGTTTTAGTTGTATCATATACCGTTTCTTGTGAAAATCCGGAAAAAGAAAATAGAAGTAAGCTAAGAAAACAACACCTACCTGACGACTTAGTGCCTTTAAGGCAAAATTTGTTGAATAAAGTTTTCATTCGTAAAATGTTTACGAATAAAAGGGGTAATTATTCTTGGTTAAAAATTAAAATTGATACTCTTGACAGTCAAACAAACGTGCACTTTTGTTTTTTTTGTCTTTTCCCTAAACAGCATTACCTGTTCTAGGTTCGTTGGGTATGATCTCAGCTCGTTTTTTAGAGCACCCCTTTGAGACAAAGCAAAAATAGTTATAATTTTCTAAAGATTATTCTTCAACAAAAGTTAATATTATATTCGCTTTCAAAAACTGTATTCTAAGCTTCAGGTCTCTTGCGATTTTGTTTTAATTCCGAGGTGTTCCGCTTTGCCTTAATCCTTTTTTCTATAACTGAACGTGGAATTTTTGTGAGCTTTCTTTTTTTTGGAATTATCAACGCATTTTGAATCAGTTTCAAAAAACGTTTTGTAACAATTTCTTTGTTTTTGAGTTGGCTACGATTTTCATCACAGTTTAATATCAATATTCCTTCTACAGTTAATTTTGTTTTTAATTTCTCGAAAAGTACTGTTTTTTCATCATCAGATAAACATTGTGAGTTAAACAAATCAAAAGACAAAACAACTTTAGAAGAAACTTTATTCACATTTTGACCACCTGCCCCACTACTTCTAACGGCTTTAAAATTTAGTTCCGCTATAATTTTATCACTATCCATTACTGTGGCTGATGAGCTGTTTTAAGTAAATCATTCACAGTTTTCACCGGATTAAAAGTAATTAACGGAACCTCAACAAAAACGGTCAGCCATTTTGCCATTGCACCATTCCAAAGTCCGGGAAGTTCGTAAGCTTTTAACTCTTTTCCACCCTTGTTTTTATGAACAACAAATCCGCTATTATGGTCAACAAATTCGTTCAAATCAAAGTTGACACCCTTGTAGTTTCGAATGCCGCATACTAAATCAACCGGATTAAAATGGGTTGAACTTTCTAAAATTTTAACTTGCGTTGCATCGGTCTCATCAATTTGAGTTGTTTCAACTATTTGTAAAAAGACAAGGCCTTTTTTATCGCGTACCCAAAAAGGTCCGCCTCCGGGTTCTCCTTCATTTTTTACCATTCCACATACTCGTATCGGGCGATTTAAATAATTTTTCAAATAGTCAATTTTACTTTCTTTAGTATATTTTGAAAAATCTTCTACTACTTCAAAATGAAGTTTTGTTTGAATAAAAGTAACAACATCATCTAAAAAAACTTTATCCACTTTATCTGTATCTAATTGAGAAAGATACAGGAAGATTTGTTGCTGTTTATCTAATAAAATCCCCGCTAAAGCTTTTTTGTATAACGCAATTTCTTCAATGTGGTTTTGGATAACATTATCAATATTTTTAATAAAGATTATATCTGCATCTAAACGATTTAAATTTTCTATTAAAGCACCATGTCCACCCGGTCTGAAAACTAACAAGTCATGATCATCACGAAATAAATTGTTCTCCATATCTAATGCTATACTATCGGTAGCTTTATTTTGGTAGGAATAGGTTACGTTTATTTCTGTTTGAAATTGGTTCTCAATTTTGGGTTTTACTGATTCAACAATTTTTTCAAAATCCTCTTGATGCTCTTCTGAAACGGTAAAATGTAAATGTGCTTTTTGATTGGAAGCAGCATAATAAACTGCTTCGTTCAAGTGCTCTTCAATAGGAGTTGCACAATGTGATTTATATTTGTGAAAAGGCAACACACCTTTAGGTTTATTAGCAAAATCAAATTCGTTTTTAGCCAACATAATTTTAATGAAGGCAAACATTTTACTGTCATATCCCCAACTTTCATATTCCGGAAAAATAATTTTTACTCGTGATAAAACCTTTTCATAAAACGGTAATTTTTCTATCCCAATTAAAAATAGCGATAAATTTTTTGCCTTTTTTCTATTGATATAAGCATTGATTGATTCCTCTCCTAATTTAAAATCATGTAAAAAATCATTCAAAAATTTAAACATTCTACTGGCTGCACCGGAAGCAGGAACAAACTTTTTGAGTTTTAACTGATTTTTTTTGTTATCAAAAAAGTTAGCATAATAAATTGCCTCTTCTTTGCTTAGCTGTTCAATTCCATCATCTATTTTGGCTATTCGGTCTAAATCAATTCTAGGTATTCCTTCGGTTAAAAAATGGATTTGATTTTTTACTTTATCTAATTCTACATTTCGCTGATAGAATTGTATAAAATCAAAAGAATTAAACCCTCTCCCTTTTGCTTCTAAAAAATCATTGATTAATAACGTTGCTTTTTGAAATCTCTTTTCTTTAGATCCAGAAATTTTAATAAACGGTTTATTGTATTGAATTAAAGCATCTTCAAATAGTTTAAATGTATCTTCTCTATTATCCGGTCTGTCACGCAAATCGTCTTTTTCCCATGGAACATCAATATCAGTCAGTAAAAACAAATCATATTTATGCTTTTTTGCCGCCTTTTGTAATATCGGATTTGTATTTCCATAATAGATATCCGAAAAAACTTTAGTCACCATCAAGTTTGTGTCAGAAAACAAAAGCTCATTTGCATTTTGCAACCCTTCATTTTCAAGTTTCGTTTGACCAATAGCAATGGGTAACAAATCCTCTTGTTGACAAATCTGTTTCGTTTTATTCCATTTATCCTGAAGATAATCTCTTGCAAATTCCGGTATCCATACGGTATTAAAATGCTCAGCAAGTTGTTTTGCTAAGGTTGTTTTTCCCGTACTTTCTGGTCCGTAAATAGCAATTTTAATTATGCTTGTGTGTTGCTGTTTAAGATTTTCTTCCATTCGATATAGCCATAAAAGGCAATGATTGTGAAAATTAAATATTGTAAACTCGTAAATGTATAACCTTTACAAAAATACAAAGGAATTGAAATGATATCACCAATTATCCAAAAAATCCAATGTTCAATTTTTCGTTTAGCCATGAGCCACATGCCAACAAAAAAAAGTCCTGTTGTTAAAGTATCAACGTAGGCTGTCCATTGTGTAAATTTATCAAAAAACTGATAGATTAAAATTACCCCAATCGATGAAACTATAAAAATAATAATTGCCCATTTCTTTTCATTTTCAGAAATTTTGGCAATTGGAAACACCGTTTGATTATTCTTTTTTCGAGTCCAATGATACCAACCGTAAATACTCATGATGGTATAATAACCATTTATTGACATATCTCCTAATAACGACCATTTCCAGAGCAAATATATAAAGATTGTCGTGCTAATAATTCCGGTTGGGAATACTAAAATGTTATCTTTTTTAGCATACCAAACACTAACTAAACCAAAAAGTACCGCGACAATTTCCAAATAAATATGAAAACTTGAGTATGTTTTATATTGAGAAAAAAGAAAATCAATCATTTTCAAAGAAAGTTACATCATTTTCAAAAGCAGTACCTATCACAACCAAATCTGCTCCGGCATCGTAGGCTTGTTTAATTCCTTTAAGCGTTCGAATACCTCCTCCTACTATCAATGGAATCGAAATGCATTTTGAAACTTCATGAATCATTTCTAATGGAACGGCTAATTTAGCTCCGCTTCCGGCTTCTAAATAAATTAATTTATTGCCTAAAAACTGTCCTGCCATAGCCGTTTGACAAACATAATTACTATTATTTCTGTCTAACGGTTCCGTTTGACTTACCCGTTCAACCGCTGTTTGACTACCACTTTCAATGAGAAGATAAGCCGTGGGTATAATTTCTAATGATGTGTTTTTTAATTTTGGAACTGCTTTTACATGATGATCAATTAAAAAAACAGGATTTCTTCCTGAAAGTAAACTTAAAAACAATATTCCATCCGCATAAGTTGAAATCTGAGATGGATTCCCGGGAAAAAGCAAAATAGGAATCGTTAAATTATCTTTTAAAAATTGAATTAATAAGTCAATTTTATTGGTTTCTACAATACTGCCTCCAACAAAAATATGAGTTGCCAGAGATATTTTAATCTTATCTGTCAACAACAATAAACCATCAAAATCTACTTTATCCGGATCGAGTAAAATGGCTAAAAGCTTTCGATTGTCAATTTTAGCTTGTACTATTTCTTGGTATATTTTTTTCATTTTTCAGTTTCCCAAAGCCAAACTAAAGTATAAGATTCAATTTCTGTAAAGAAAACTTCAAATTCTTGTTTAGTATCATTAAAATCTAATAAACTTGTCGTTTGTTTATCATCCATTTCAAAAGGGCAAACAAAAATATGATCTTTAAAACTAATTCCTATTTCATTTCTTACTTTAAAAACGGCTTCTTTCACTCCCCAAATAACGGTTAATTTACGGATAAAATCATCGGAATTATGCTCTGATTCGTATACAAATTTCTCGGCTGCAAATTTTCGGGCAATTTTTTTGACTAAATCACGACGCAATTCTAAATCGATTCCAATATTTCTATCTGATAAAACAATAACGGAAAAATCAAATGAATGAGAGATTGAAATATGTTTCCCATCTTTTAAATGCGGTTTCCCAAATTCATCATAATACAAATCAAAATCGGTATAACCTGCCTGTTGCAATAACATTCGAACCGCCAAAAAACCCTTTTGATGGCTTTCTGATTTCATTCCTTCCATGCGAGCTAACGAATTGTCTTTCAGTGAAACAGAACGGAATAGATCGTTATACGATTCTGAAATTTTCCAAACTAAAACAACTGTTTTTGAATCAACGTGTATTTTTTTATGAAAAGGCATGGTTTTTAAAAAGATATCAATTTGTATTTCAAAACTTTAGCGTATTAAACAAATCACAAAAAACCTAAAAAGGTTTTTAAAATCTTATCTAAATGCGTAAGTTTGCAAAAATTTTTAGCTAATATAACTATTTTATAAATGAGTACACAAACATTACCTTATGTTGCGTTCAAAGTGAAAGATATTTCTTTGGCCGCTTGGGGAAGAAAAGAAATTGAATTGGCCGAAGCAGAAATGCCAGGTTTAATGGCTCTTCGTGAAGAATATGGCAATAGCCAACCTTTAAAAGGTGCCCGTATTGCCGGTTGTTTACACATGACCATTCAAACGGCAGTTTTGATTGAAACATTAATTGCTTTGGGAGCAGAAGTGACTTGGAGTTCTTGTAACATTTTCTCTACACAAGACCAAGCAGCGGCTGCAATCGCTGCTGCCGGAATTCAAGTATATGCTTGGAAAGGTCTTGATGAAGCGTCTTTTGACTGGTGTATTGAACAAACTTTATTCTTTGGTGAAGACAGAAAACCATTGAATATGATTTTAGATGATGGTGGTGATTTAACCAATATGGTTTTTGATCGTTACCCGGAATTAATTCCAGGAATTAAAGGTCTTTCAGAGGAAACAACTACAGGAGTTCATCGTTTGTATGAAAGAATGAAAAACGGTACTTTATATATGCCAGCCATCAATGTAAATGACTCTGTTACTAAATCTAAATTTGACAACAAATACGGTTGTAAAGAATCGGCTGTTGATGCTGTTCGTCGTGCAACAGATATTATGTTGGCAGGTAAAAGAGTAATTGTTTGCGGATATGGTGATGTTGGTAAAGGAACAGCTGCTTCTTTCAGAGGTGCCGGTTCAATTGTTACGGTTACCGAAATTGACCCAATTTGTGCATTACAAGCTGCCATGGATGGTTTTGAAGTAAAAAAATTAAATACTGTAGTTGGAAATGCTGATATCATCATCACAACTACCGGAAATAAAGATATCGTTGTAGGTTCTCACTTTGAACAAATGAAAGACAAAACAATTGTTTGTAACATCGGACACTTTGATAACGAAATTGATATGGCTTGGTTAAACAGTAATCACGGAACTTCAAAAATTGAAATCAAACCACAAGTAGACAAATATACCATCAACGGAAAAGATATCATCATTTTGGCTGAAGGTCGTTTAGTAAACTTAGGTTGTGCGACAGGTCACCCAAGTTTTGTGATGAGTAATTCATTTACAAACCAAACCCTAGCTCAAATTGAGTTGTGGAATAATTCAGCTAATTACAAAAACGAAGTGTATATGTTACCTAAACACTTAGATGAAAAAGTAGCGGCTTTACACTTGGCTAAATTAGGCATTGAACTGGAAACATTGAATGAAGAACAAGCTGCTTATATTGGAGTGGATGTTCAGGGACCATACAAGCCTGAATATTACAGATATTAGTTTTAAGTCTTTTGTTTTATTAAGACTAAAAATAAAATTGACCCTTGCTGAAAAGTGAGGGTTTTTTGTTTAAACTTGTGATATAATTTGAGAAAGTTGAGTTTCCTTTTTTTTAATAAAGATTAACTGGAAAAAATCTCTAAAGATTTTCCATGAGATATAATCATTTTTTGTAGCAATTAATTATTTTATTGAATTAATAGTAACTTCTGATAAATAATTTTCTTAAAAATAGCTAACTTTACTAAAGATTTGTTGAAGTTTGATGAAAGTAATCTTCATAAATTGATTGTATTGTTTTACTATTAAATAATGAACCATGAAAAATTATTTATTCTTACTCACTCTTTCCTTTTTTCTTATTTTCCCACAACTAAATTTCGCTCAAGATAAAAAACCTAAAGTAGTTTTGGTATTAAGTGGTGGTGGAGCAAAAGGTGTTGCACATATCCCTCTTCTACAGGCTTTAGATTCGTTACACATAGTTCCTGACCTTATTGTTGGAAATAGTATGGGAAGCGTGATGGGCGGGCTTTACGCCATGGGGTATTCCGGAGACAGCATTGCTAAAATGACAAAAAACATGGATTGGGACAAACTTCTTGGTGGAGGAGTTTCATTTGACAAAGTAAGCGTAGAAGAAAAAAGTGAATTTGAAAGATATTTGATAGGTCTTGATATAAAAGAAGGAAAACCCACAAGTGTTAGCTCTATTTTGAGTGATCAAAATCTAAGAGAGTATCTTTCAGAATTAACTTATCCTGTTTACAATATAACTGATTTTGACAAACTTTCTATTCCATTCAGAGCTTTAGCAACGGATTTAGTTACCGGAAAAGAAGTAGTGGTAGACAGTGGGAATCTTGCAACAGCTATTCGGGCAAGCATGTCTTTGCCCGCAGTATTTAATCCTGTTCCTTATAAAGAAACACTCTTGGTAGATGGAGGTGTTGTGAATAATTTCCCAACAGATATTGCTCAACAATTAGGTGCTGATATTATAATCGGTAGTGATGTGGGCGGTGGCATGGAACCAAAAGAAAAATTGAATAATTTTGTTTCTGTTTTGGTTCAAACAAGTATGTTGACCAGCAACGTGAAAGACCCAGAAAAAAGAAAACTCTGTACTATTTTGGTTGACCATCTTCCAAATTTGAAATATTCTACAGGAGATTTTGCAAAAAGCAATGAAATCTATGAAGAAGGTAAAATTGCAACGAATCAAAACATGGATGCTCTAGTCGCTTTGGCAGAAAAATTAAATAAATTTAAACAAAGAACCCATGAACTTCCTAACGTCCCAAAAGAATTTACCTTAGACACGATAGTTTTCACAAACATCAGTAAAGAAAACCTTGCTTTTGTTAAAGAAAGAATGAATATAAAACCTCACACAAAATATGTATCCCATGATTTAGTTGAAGGAATAAATAGAGCAATGGGAACAAATTTATTCAGTAAAATTACAACTAGTTCTTTTGTAAATGATGGTAAAATAGGCCTTGAAATAACCTTTTTTGAAAATTCTAAAAATCAAGTAAATGCTTCTCTTCATTATGATACTTACAGAGGTGTTGGAGTTATTCTTAATTATACCGGTAGAAATATTCTTGGTGAGTCATCTCGTTTTTTGATTACCGCCGACATTGCGGAACAACCACGAGCGAGAATAGAATATCAAGATATTTTTGGTTCAAAAAAAGAATGGTGGTGGAATACAGAACTTTATGGTGAAAATTTAATTCAGGAATTATTTGTAGACAATAAACTTGTGACGGATTTAAAATATCGCTCTTATCAATTCAATAATCAAGTAAACAGAAACTTAAATTCATTTAAAACCTACGTGGGGATGTCTTTAAATTATCAATATACTTATTTAAAACCTAAAGCAGATGCTGATTTGACCGAATATCCATTTAAAAGTTATTACTTCAACAATATTGAACTAGGTGTTCATTTTTCTTATAATGATTTGGATAAAGTTTTTTTTGCCAATAAAGGGACCTTTTTTCAAGCAAAAATAAGCAGATCATTATTGCATGATGTTGAATTAAATTTCACTGATGTAACAATACCAAAAATCTCCGGAGCTACAAATGGGTTTACAAAATTAGGCTTGACTTTTGAAAAAAGAATTCCTTTACAAAGAAAATTAACGGGAATTATTGGTGCTACTACTAATTTTATTTTTGAAGATAGCCTAAAATCAGATGAAGTATCCTTTTCCAGACACGGTTATGGAGCAAAATATTTTTTAGGAGGAACATCTATAAGTCCAACAAGTAACAGAACTGTTTTTCCAGGATTAAATGAAGATGAATTGACAGTAACACAACTGATGAAAATGAATGTTGGTTTGCAAACAAACTTGACCGGAAAAATTTACCTGACTCCGCACATTGATATAGCCTCAGTAGGATTCAAGACTTTTAATGATTATATGGATGATGCTTTTTCTCCGAAAGGCAAATGGCAAGAACGAACTGAAACTAGTTTCTTGTTTTCCGGTGGGGCTAACATTTCCTACCTTTCTCTTTTGGGCCCAATTACTTTTGATGCCTCATGGGTTAATGATATAGATGAAACTAATCTTTATTTTAGTATTGGATTTTTATTTAATCCATCCTAAGTGAAAATAGTATAATTAATAAGACAGTTCACTTTGAATAACCAAATTTTAAATATTTTCCTATCACAAATAAAAAACCCATCTCTCTCGAAATGGGTTTTTATATTTTGAAGTAGATTCTAATTATGCTTCAAAAGGAATAACAGATACAAATGATTTGTTGTCACCTTTTTTCTGAAACTTAACCACTCCGTCAACTCTTGCATGTAAAGTATGATCTTTACTAATGTAAAC
>JAKLIC010000160.1 GCA_022709825.1 Bacteroidota bacterium
TTAGCCATTCTATCCATTGTAACCCTTAAACTAAGATAGTATGCGATTAGTTGTTTTAGGTGGAGGAGAAAGTGGAGTAGGAACCGCTATTTTAGGAAAGAAAAAAGGATATGATGTTTTTCTGTCTGATTTTGGAAAGATTAAAGAAAATTACAAAGAAGTTCTGGTTTTAAATGATATTGCTTGGGAAGACGAAAAACATACGGAAGAGTTGATTTTAAATGCCGATGTAGTTATGAAAAGTCCAGGGATTGCTGACAAAGTTGCAATAGTAAAAAAATTACATGAAAAACAAATTCCTGTAATTTCTGAAATTGAATTTGCATCTCAATTTACCAAGGCTATAACAATTGGAATTACAGGAAGTAATGGTAAAACAACAACAACAATGCTTACCTACCATCTCCTAAAATCAGGAGGTTTAAATGTGGGATTAGCAGGAAATATTGGAAAAAGCTTTGCATGGCAAGTAGCTGATGAAGATTTTGATGTATATGTGTTGGAATTAAGTAGTTTTCAACTGGATGGAATTATCGATTACAAGCCACATATTGCAATAATAACAAACATCAGCCCAGATCATTTAGATCGATATGATTATAAGTATGAAAATTATATTGCTTCTAAATTCAGAATTACAATGAATCAAACAGAAGAGGATTATTTGATTTATGATGCTGACGATGAAGCAATTAATAATTGGTTACAAAACAACAAAACAAAAGCAAAATTAGTTCCTTTTTCATTGACAAAAAAACATGAAACAGGAGGATTTATAAACAACGACACTATGGAAATGTACATCAACGAAGAAGAATTTACAATGGAAACCAAAACAATGGCTTTGGAAGGCAAACATAACATGAAAAATGCTATGGCAGCCACTTCGGTAGCCCAACTGATGAGAATTAGAAAACAAACCATTAGAGAAAGCTTGTCAAATTTTCAAGGAGTTGAACACCGATTAGAACGGGTTTTGAAAATTCAAAATGTACAATATATTAACGATAGTAAAGCAACGAATGTGAATGCTACATTTTTTGCTTTAGATAGTATGACAACACCAACCGTTTGGATTGTTGGGGGGGTTGATAAAGGAAATGACTATGCTGAATTGATGGCAATGGTACGTGAAAAAGTGAAAGCGATTATCTGTTTGGGTGTAGATAATAAAAAAATTATTGATGCTTTTGGAAATGTAGTTGATGTGATGGTAGAGGTTTCTTCCATGAGTGATGCAGTAAGAACAGCTCAACATCTGACTGAAAAAGGAGATACCGTCTTATTATCACCGGCCTGTGCCAGTTTTGATTTATTTGAAAATTACGAAGACAGAGGAAGACAATTTAAACAAGCGGTTAGAAATTTATAAAATTAGATAAAGAAGTATGCTTTCATTAATCAAAAGTTTAAGAGGAGATAAAGTCATTTGGGCACTGGTTGCTCTATTAGCTCTGTTTTCTTTTATGCCGGTTTTTAGTGCAAGCAGTAATTTAGCCTATGCCGGAAAAGGAACCGGAAATACAGTTAGTTATTTAGTGAAACATTTGGTTCATGTAGCTCTCGGTTTCTATATTATTTATCGTGTTCATAAAATTCCATATCATTATTTTAGAAGTATATCCCGCATAGTTTTGCCCTTTATTTGGGTGCTTTTGGCTTACACATTATTTAAGGGAACGGTAATAGCTGGTGCAAATGCCAGTCGTTGGATTCAAGTTCCTTTTGTTGGAATTTCATTCCAGCCTTCTGCTTTTGCTTTTATCGTATTGATGATTTTTGTAGCACGTTATCTGTCTAAAACAAGAGAAGAGCCCATTACATTTAAATCCTCTTTTATTGATTTATGGCTACCGGTTGGCATTACATTGATGTTTATTTTACCGGCTAACTTTTCAACAGCAGCTTTGATATTTGCAATGATTTTGATGTTGGTTTTCATAGGTAAATATCCTTTAAAATATATTGCTACTGTTTTAGGAATTGGTCTTGTAGCCTTAACCTTGTTTGTGTTAATAGCAAAAGCATTTCCAAATCCATTAACAACGCGTGTAAATACTTGGGAAGCTAGAATTGAACGTTTCGTAAAAGATGATGTTACAGATTTAGATGAAGTTTATCAAATTGAACGGGCAAAAACAGCTATCGCATCTGGTGGTGTTTATGGATTAGGGCCTGGTAAAAGTGTTCAGAAAAATTTCTTACCACAATCTTCCTCCGATTTTATTTATGCAATTATAGTGGAAGAATTTGGTTTGTTCGGAGGTTTAGCTATTTTGTTGATTTACTTGTTATTATTTCTCCGGTTTATTGTAGCAGCCCATAAGGCCAATACATTATTTGGAAAATTAGTGGTAGTCGGACTAGGCTTTCCAATTGTTTTTCAGGCCTTGATTAACATGGGTGTTGCGGTTGAATTATTACCAACAACAGGGCAAACATTGCCACTAATCAGTAGTGGTGGTAGTTCTATTTGGGTAACTTGTTTAGCAGTTGGGATTATCTTGAATGTTACTAAGAAGGAAGAAGAAATAGCCGCTGAAAATGCAGAAAAGGCAAAACGAGATGTTGCTCTTCAAAAAATGATAGACAAACAAATAAAAGAAGATGAAGAGTCAATTTCTGAAGATTATTCTATTGAAGAAAATCCAATGAATGCAGTTTTAAAAAAATGACAAATTTAAAATTCATAGTAAGCGGTGGCGGAACCGGTGGACATATCTACCCGGCCATTGCTATTGCAAATGAATTGAGAGTTCAGTTTCCTGATTGTGAAATTCTTTTTGTAGGAGCCAAAGACAAAATGGAAATGCAAAAAGTGCCTCAAGCCGGGTACCCGATTAAAGGCTTATGGATTGCAGGTTTGCAACGAAAACTGACGCTGCAAAATTTAATGTTTCCTGTAAAAGTCATCGATAGTTTGTTGAAATCAAGAAGTATTTTGAAATCGTTTAAGCCGGATGTGGTGATTGGAACCGGTGGTTTTGCTTCAGGACCATTATTGAAAGCAGCTTCCGGAATGGGAATTCCAACGGTCATCCAAGAACAGAATTCTTTTCCCGGAATAACAAATAAATTGTTGAGTAATAAAGCTTCTGTTATCTGTGTGGCTTATGAAAATTTAGAAAAATATTTTCCAAAGAATAAAATTAAGTTGACAGGTAACCCGGTTCGTCAGGATTTGATATCCATCGAGAATAAAAAAGTGGATGCGTTGACTTATTTTGCTTTAGATGCCACTAAAAAAACGCTATTAGTTTTAGGAGGAAGTTTAGGAGCTCGAAGAATTAATCAACTTATCGCAAAAGAATTAGATTTTATACTAAATCAAAATATACAGGTAATTTGGCAATGTGGCAAATTGTATTTTGAGGAATATAGTCATTTTAATGAACAGAAAAATGTAAAGGTAGTGTCGTTTATTGATAGAATGGATTTGGTTTATGCTGCGGCAGATGTGATTGTTTCCAGAGCCGGAGCATCATCAGTTTCAGAGCTTTGTTTGGTAGGAAAGCCGGTAATTTTTATTCCTTCACCAAACGTTGCAGAAGATCATCAAACAAAAAATGCTAATGCTATAGTTGAGAAG
>JAKLIC010000161.1 GCA_022709825.1 Bacteroidota bacterium
ATAAAAGCTGTCAAACAACTGATGGAATTTGTTTTTAAAATATCCGAATACGTTACTTTTTGAGGAACAATAAAATCGGAATAAACGAATTCCAATTCTTCGTTTGAACGTTTATAAGAGGAAAAAACAAAGTGAAATCCTGTTTCTTGAATAGTTCTAATACTATTTTCAATAAATCCTGGAAACCAGATATCATCTGCGTCTAAAAAGGTCATATAATCCCCTTGAGCTTTCTCAATTCCTTTATTACGAGCAATGGCAGGTCCGGAATTTTGATTCAATTTTATGAATTGTATTCTTTTATCGTGTGCTGAAATTGATTTTATAATATTTTCCGTCTCGTCAAATGATCCATCATCAATAATAATCATTTCCCAAGTTGAATAGGTCTGATTTTGAACGGATAAAATCGTTTCTGCAATATATTTAGCTGAATTATAGGTGGGTGTAATAATTGAAACTAAAGCCGACATTAATACGCTTTTTCTTCACCCTTGAAGATATTTATGACCGTTTGAAAAATAATTTTTATGTCTAAAATAAATGACCAGTTTTCAATATAAAAGACATCTAATTTAATACGATTAATCATGTCTTCATCTGTCTCTATTTCTCCTCTAAAACCTTTTACTTGAGCCAGGCCGGTAATTCCCGGTTTGACATAGTGGCGAACCATATATTTTTTAACGCGATTTCCATAAACTCGGTTTTGGGACCATAAATGAGGTCTGGGACCTACAACTGACATATCACCCAACAACACATTGAAAAACTGAGGTAACTCGTCTAAGCTTGTTTTTCTTAAAAATCGACCAATTTTTGTTACTCTTGGATCATTTTTTGATGCTTCTTTTTCAGTCGTATGATTCATTTGCATGGAGCGAAATTTATAACAAAAAAACTCTTCTTCGTCTAAACCCGGTCTTCCTTGTTTAAAAAAAACAGGTCCTTTTGATTCAAGTTTTATTAACAATGCTAAAAGCGGGACCAACCATGATAAAAGAAAAACGATTACACATAAAGAAAAAATAATGTCAAATATCCTTTTGAATGTTTTGGTAATTGGTTCATGTAGCAACGTTCGTTGAAGAGATAAAACCGGAAACATTTCGTAATAATCGATTTTCAGGTTTTTAGAAAAAATCTGTTTTGTATCTGGGATAAACTTGATGGTTTTGTTGTTCTCATCAGCAAATTCAACCAAATCTTTTAATTGCTCATTTGTAATTTCATTCAATGAACAATAGATTTCGTCAATTTTGTTGTTTATTACAAACTCTTTAATCTCTGAAACTTTTCCTTTAATGTTTTCATTGCTTTTTTTATCTGAGAAAAAACCAAAAAAGCGGTAACCATAATCATTTCTTTTTTCAAAAAGATCTTTCAAATTAATTGCTTCTTCAGTATAGCCAATTATAACGGCATTTCTAAAATTACTTCCGGTTACAATTCTATATTTTTTTAGATAATAAAACAATAAATATTTAATGAATACAATCAAAATAAAACTTGATGTCATAAACAATGCCACAGCTTTTCCACTAAACAAAGAATTTTTTGCAAAAGGAAAATAGGCAATCACAACCAATAGGAATACAATCGATTGTTTTAAAATTTTAGATAAAATTTCAACCGGCGTAGTAAATCGATATACTTCATAAAAACCGACAAAAAAAGCTATTAAAATCCAACATACTACTTGATATGTTTCAAAAAGAAAAAAATCAAGATTTAATTCTTCAAAAAAGAAAAAGGCTAACAATGTAATGACCAATAAGTCTAATGAAACACTTATCGGCCTAATAAATTTAGAATATCTTCCTTTTTGATTAGCTACCATATTAATGAATAAACCCCGAAAAATCCTTGTGCTCTTCTTTTAACAACTCTTCAGTAGAAAGTGTTTTAAAATAATCAAAGGTTATTTTCATTCCTTCCTCTCTTGAAACTTTTGGTTCCCATCCTAAAATTGCTCTTGCTTTGGTTATATCCGGTTGTCGTTGTAACGGATCGTTAATTGGTAAAGGATGATAAACTACTTTTTGAGTTGTTCCGGTTAATTTAATTATTTCATCCGCAAAATCTTTAATCGTGATTTCATCCGGATTTCCTATATTAACCGGTAAATCATAATCAGATAATAAAAGACGATAAATACCTTCCACTTGATCATCTACATAACAGAAAGAACGCGTTTGCATGCCATCACCAAAAATAGTTAAATCTTCTCCTCTTAATGCTTGTCCGATAAAAGCAGGAATTACACGACCATCATTTAATCGCATTCTTGGTCCGTAAGTATTAAATATTCTAACAATTCTGGTTTCTAAACCATGAAAAGTATGATAAGCCATTGTAATGGATTCTTGAAAACGTTTTGCTTCATCATAAACACCACGCGGACCAATGGTATTTACATTTCCGTAATATTCTTCCGTTTGTGGATGAATCAATGGGTCTCCATATACTTCAGAGGTTGATGCAATTAAAATTCTGGCATTTTTTACTCTTGCCAAACCGAGTAAATTATGCGTTCCTAGCGAACCTACTTTCAATGTTTGAATGGGAATTTTTAAATAATCGATAGGACTTGCCGGCGAAGCAAAATGTAGAATATAATCTAAGTTGCCGGGTACAAATACAAATTTGGTTACATCATGGTGATAAAACTCAAAATTTTCCAGTTTAAATAAATGCTGAATATTTTTTAAATCACCGGTAATTAGGTTATCCATCCCAATCACATAATAACCTTCAGCAATAAATCGATCACATAGATGCGAGCCTAAAAATCCGGCGGCACCTGTTATTAAAATTCTTTTCATAAAACATTTTTTTTAGGGGCAAAATAATATTCGGTATTAAACAAACAGTAAAGTAATGTAAAAAACATTACCCCTCGTTGTCTCCATAAGAAAGATTCTGTCAAAAATAAACTTATCATTAGAACTGCAAAAGCAATTTGTATAAAATCTTTGTTCTGTATAGTTTTTTTAAGGGTAAAAAGCAACATTATGACTAAAATCAGGAAACCAAAAAATCCCAATTCAGCAAAATTTTGAATATATTGATTATGAAAGTTTTTTGTTTGGTAACCTTCTTGGGTTTCATTTCCTCTAAAAACATCGTATTTAAAGGCTTTTTCTTCTAATTTTTTAAAAGAGGCATTGAGTCCGTATCCTTTCCAAAAAACAGATTCTTCCTGAAATAATTCGAAAAACATCCTAGCTTGATAGACCCGAAAAGCCGTGCCGGGGAAAAAATCATTGGGTGTGAACTTTTCATTGGTCCACGCTTCATAAACACTTAGCACATTCACACCCACCAAATCTTTATCAATTACCGTAGAACTCAAACTTTTTTCCGTATTGGATTGAAATTCCGCTTGAAAACGCTCTTTAATTTTGCCGGCAAATAGCAAAGTCACCAGAAGGACTAAAAAAACCAACATGTTTCTTAATCGCATCTTGTGGGCGATTTTAGAATAAAAAAAGTAGTCAATTAAAATCAGAAGGATAAAAACCAATACGATGTTTTTAGAAGACAACAACAATATAAATCC
>JAKLIC010000162.1 GCA_022709825.1 Bacteroidota bacterium
ATGTCTGGCAATATCCTGAAAAGCTCTTTTAGACAAATCAATTTCTCTACCTTTCGTAAAGGGTCCGCGGTCATTGATTGTTACAATAGTTGATTTTCCGTTTGCTTCATTCGTTACACGAACTTTTGTTCCAAATGGAAATTTCCGGTGTGCAGCCGTGTGCTTTTGATTATCAAAAACTTGTCCGCTTGCAGTTCTTTTCCCTGTAAATTTATCCGCATAATAAGAGGCATGAGCTCCTTTTTTATACAATTTAAAGGTAAAATTACCTTCTGTTGCAATGCTATCGATGGCAGTTTTATCATTTTTAGTAGTATCGCTATGGATAATTCTATTTAATGATGGTTTTTCGAAATGCTTTGTTTCAAAAGAAAAACTACTGAAAAACAATAAGGCAAACAGCCCAAACACAATCAGCTCGGTTTTATGTTTCATAATCCAGATTTTAAGTGCGTTTATCATTAACAAATAGTGTTCCAAAATGAGAAAACCACGAAAAAACGTGGTTTTAAACTTTTATCCTAACCAAGAACTCCAAGGAATTCGAATTAAAATAAGTAATAATCCCAACCCATAAAAAACCATAATTTTTTGAAATTTAAGGTTGTTGGCTACTTTTTTATGTTTTGACCATCCAATTGTAATTAATATAATCGCAATGATGTTGATTAATGGATGTTCCATCGATGTTAATCGAATAGCCGGGTCTTTCATTTGTCCTAACGAATCTAATCCTAAAGGAGAAACTATATATAAAATAAGCCCTAATAACAATTGAATATGAGTAAAAATCAACGCAAAAAGTGAAATGCGTAAATCTTTAGGTTGAAACAGTTTTTTTCCGGTATAACCTAAAACAGCATTAATAACGGCTAAAAAAAGAAGTATTAGAGCCAAATAAGCCCACCAAGAATGTAATTTTTGTAATAATTCGTACATAAGAAATTTATTTTATGAAAAACAAATATAGTAAAATAAAAAACCCTATCAAGCAGATAGGGTTTCGATTTTTATCTTTGGTTTAAAAAATGGGTCAATAAAAAGTTGGTTGAACTGTCGTGGTTTTTAATTTTACCGGAAGTAATTTCCCCTAAAATAGAATTGGCTAATTGTTTGCCGAGTTCTACACCCCATTGGTCATAACTGAAAATATTCCAAATAACACCTTGTACAAATATTTTGTGTTCATATAAGGCAACTAAAGAACCTAAAGTCTCCGGAGTTAAACTGGTAATTAAAAAAGTATTTGTAGGTCTATTTCCTGAAAATATTTTAAACGGCAATAAAAATTCTGCCTTTTCTCCAGAAACTCCTTGTTTTTCAAATTCAGCCATAACTTGTTCTGCAGGTTTCCCGTTTAATAAAGCCTCGGTTTGTGCAAAAAAGTTGGACATTAACTTATCATGATGGTCTTGATTTCCATAGAGTGAATGTACAAATCCAATAAAATCAGTAGGAATCAATTTTGTGCCTTGGTGAATTAATTGAAAGAAAGCATGTTGAGAATTTGTTCCCGGTTCTCCCCAAATTATTGTTCCGGTTTGATAATTCACCGGGTTTCCTTCACGGTCAATGCTCTTTCCGTTACTCTCCATTATTCCTTGTTGAAGATAAGGAGCTAATTTTTGAAGATATTGGGTATACGGAATCAAAGCTTCACTTTCTGCACCAAAGAAATTATTATACCAGATACTTAATAAAGCTAAAATAACCGGAATGTTTTTTTCAAACGGTGTTGTTCTAAAATGCTCATCCATGTCATGAGCTCCAATCAATAACTTGTCGAAATTTTCATAGCCAACCGCTAAGCTAATGGATAATCCAACAGCACTCCAAAGTGAAAATCGACCGCCTACCCAATCCCACATTGGGAAAATATTATCAGGATGAATTCCAAATTCTGTCACTTTTTGAATGTTAGTAGAAACGGCGACAAAATGCTTGGCGACATCTTCTTGCTTAGCTGATTTTAAAAACCAATGGCGAATTGTTTCGGAATTAGATAAGGTTTCTTGAGTAGTGAACGTTTTAGAAACAATGACAAATAAAGTTGTTTCTGGGTTTACTTTTTTAATAACTTCGTTAACATGATCACCATCCACATTTGAAACAAAATGGACATTCAGTTGATTTTTATAAAACTGGAGGGCTTCAACCACCATTGCGGGGCCCAAATCAGAACCTCCTATACCAATGTTTACAATATCAGTAAAAGGCTTTCCGGTAAAACCTTTTCGTTCACCATTAACCACTTCTTCCGTGAAGTTTTTAATTTTATTTTTTACGGCAACTACTTCCGGCATCACATTAACTCCATCAACCATAATACTTGCATTAGTAGAAGCTCTTAATGCAGTATGTAATACGGCTCTGTTCTCTGTTTGGTTAATTAAATCACCGGCAAAATATTTCGATATAGCATCTTTTAAATCAACTTCATTCGCTAAAGCCAAAAGATGTTGTTTTGTTTCTTCAGTAAGAATATTTTTTGAATAATCGACTAAAAAGTCGTTCCATTGAATATGGAATTTTTCTGCTCTTTTAGCATCCTTAGCAAAAAGTTCTTGCATAGAAACATGTTGCATTTCTTCAAAATGTTTTTTCAAATTTTGCCAAGCTGCTGTTCCTGAAGGATTGGTACTTTTTAAGGCCATGATATCAATTTTATTTTTTAAACTGTAGTGTTGCAATGCTGTCTAACTCCCTTTTTAAAGGAGCGATATAAGTTAAATAATTTTTCCGGTGTTTTTCATTCATCGGTTCAGTATTGGGTAATTTTTGTGATAAAGGATCAACTTGAACACCATTTTTCCAAAAGCGATAACACACGTGTGGACCTGTGGCTAAACCTGTACTTCCTACTTTTCCAATCACCTGACCTTGTTCGACACGTTGCCCTTGTCGTACTAAAATTTTGGACATGTGTAAATATTGAGTCGAATAAGTTCCATTGTGTTTGACTTTTACAAAGTTCCCATTTCCGGCTGTATATCCTGTTTTTTCAACCACTCCGGAAGCTGTTGTTTTAATAGGAGTTCCTTGTGCTGCTGCATAATCTGTTCCTTTGTGAGCTTTCCAAGTCATTTGGACCGGATGGAAACGTTTAGGTGAAAAACGAGAGGATATTCTAAAATAATCCAACGGAGCCTTCAAAAACATGGTTTTCAATCCTTTTCCTTCTTCGTCATAATAATCCACTTTTTTGGATAAACTGTCTAATTTGTATGGAAAAGCGTAGATTTTTTTGCCTTTATGTTCAAAAAAAGAACTTTCCATTCTTTCTACACCGGCATAAATGCTGTCGTTGATATATTTTTCATAAAAAGTTACCGCAAATTTATCATCTTTTTGAATCTTAAAGAAGTCAATTGAATACTCATAAATTTTTGCTAAATTATTTGCCATTGAAGCATCGACACCATTTTTACTTAATGTTTCCGACAATGATCCACTAATTGACGTAGCAATAGTTCTTCGTTTTATAGTGATGTGTTTTTGTTTATTATAA
>JAKLIC010000163.1 GCA_022709825.1 Bacteroidota bacterium
CCCATCGAAATATTATCGCTTGCTCCTACTCGGGTAAAAATCTTATCAACAATTCCCATGCGTACAGCTTCTGCTGGAACAAAACTTCCCATTTGGGCCAATAACACAATTAAAGCCGTTTGACGTAAAATAGCCGACTTTCCTGACATATTAGGCCCGGTAATCATAATAATTTGTTGAGAATCTCTGTCTAAAAAAACATCATTGGCAATGTAAGGAACACCAACGGGTAATTGTTTTTCAATCACCGGATGTCTACCATTGGTAATCTCTAACTCATATGAATCATCCAAAATCGGTCGAACATACTTATTATCTATGGCCAATTGCGTGAAAGAATTCAAACAATCCAATTGAGCTATCAAACCGGCATTTAACTGAACGGGTTTTATGTATGTCCCAATCCAAATGACCAATTGTTCAAATAATTGTGTTTCTATGAGATGAATTTTATCTTCAGCTCCAAGAATTTTTGTTTCGTATTCCTTTAATTCTTCGGTGATATATCGTTCTGCATTAACCAAAGTTTGTTTTCTGATCCATTCGGGTGGGACTTTATCTTTGTGTGTATTTCGAACTTCAATATAGTATCCAAAAACATTATTAAACGATATTTTTAAGGAAGAAATTCCTGTTCTTTGTGATTCTCTACTCTCTATTCCTTCCAAATATTCTTTCCCGGAGGTAGAAATCGCTCTTAACTCATCTAATTCTGCATTAATCCCTTTTGCAACAGCATTCCCTTTGTTGATGGAAACCGGAGCGTCGGGATTCAACGTTGTTTTGATTTTTTCCCGTAATAAATCACAACTGTGCAAGCTATCTCCTATCGCTCTTAACGATTCATTTGAACTGGCTAGGGCCAAAGTTTTAATTGGAATAATTGCGTCCAACGAATAACACAAATTCATCACTTCCCGAGGAGATACTTTTCCGGTTGCAACTTTTGATATCAATCGTTCTAAATCAGAAATTTGCTTAATTTGATATTGAATTTGACGTAGCACATCTGAATTTTCTTTTAAAAAAGAGACTACTTCATGTCGGGATTGTATTTTGATTATATCTTTTAATGGCAAAGCAAGCCATCGCTTTAAAAGACGAGACCCCATTGGCGAAAGCGTTTTGTCAATGACATCCAACAATGTAACCGCATTGGGATTTGTACTATGGTATAATTCTAAATTTCTTATTGTAAAACGATCCATCCAAACATAAGCATCTTCTGCAATACGCTGAATTGACGTAATGTGCTGAATTTTATTATGTTGGGTTTCTGACAAGTAATACAAAACAGCTCCCGATGCCACAATACCTTCTTGTAAATCTTCGATTCCAAATCCTTTTAAAGAATTTGTTTGAAAATGTTTTGCCAATACTTCCCTGCCATAATCTTCATTATAAACCCAATCTTCAAGAAAAAAAGTATGGTAATCTTCCCCGAAAACCTCTCTGAAATGTTGTTTATGATTTTTGGTGACTAAAATTTCGCTGGGTATAAAATTTTGCAATAATTTATCGATGTATTCCTCATTTCCTTGTGCCGTTAAAAATTCTCCGGTAGAAACATCTAAAAAAGAAATTCCAATTTGTTTTTTTCCAAAATAAACCGAGGCCAAAAAATTATTTGATTTAGACTGTAAAACTTCATCGTTCATTGAAACTCCCGGTGTAACCAATTCAGTTACGCCTCGTTTTACAATTGTTTTAGTCATTTTTGGATCTTCTAATTGATCACAAATGGCTACTCGAAGACCAGCTTTAACCAATTTAGGCAAATAGGTATTTAGAGAATGATGAGGAAAACCAGCCAAAGCTGTTTCAGTTTCAGAACCTGCTCCACGTTTCGTTAAGACAATGCCCAATATTTGCGAAGCTCTAACCGCATCTTCTCCAAAAGTTTCATAGAAATCCCCTACTCGAAATAACAAACAAGCATCTGGATACTTTCGTTTAATTTCGTTGTATTGTTTCATTAAAGGAGTTTCCTTAGGCTCTTTGACGATAGTGGCTTTGGCTGACAAGTTGATTGGTTTTAGGTTTGGATTCAAAAATACGGAAATAAAGTTTCAATGGCAAAAATCAATATCAATATCAAATATTGAATTTCAAATTCATTTCTTAATTTTGTCAAATGAGAAAATTAGCTAATTCCGAACTGGATCGAAAAAACATAAATGAGTTTAAAGACGCAAAAAAAACTCCCATTATTATAATTTTAGACGACATAAGAAGTCTGCATAACATTGGTTCCGTTTTTAGAACGTCAGATGCTTTTTTGATTGAAAAAATTTACTTGTGTGGAATTACTGCAACTCCTCCTAATAAAGAAATTCACAAAACAGCCTTAGGTGCAACAGATACGGTAGAATGGGAATATCAAGAAAATGTTTTAACCGTAATTGATAGGCTTAAATCAGAAAATGTGCAGATTTTTGCCATTGAACAAGTAGAAAATTCAATTATGCTCAATGATTTTCAAATTGAAAAAGAAAAAAAATATGCTTTAATTTTTGGCAACGAAGTTAAGGGTGTTTCGCAAGAAGCTATTCATGAATCTGACGGTGTAATTGAAATTCCACAACTTGGCACAAAACATTCTCTTAATATCTCTGTAAGTGCGGGAATTGTAGTTTGGGATTTGTTTCAAAAAATAAAGGTTTCAAAATAATTTGTACCTTTACAGTATGAAAATTCGTCTACTTTATTTAGTTCTTTTTTCACTACCGTTTTTTTCATATTCTCAAAATGTTGCACCCATTTTAACTGCTACCGGAAATCAGGTATATTGTCCGGGAACACAACTGAGAATTGTTACTGACATGACTATTGTTGATCCTGATGATACCGGAATTGATGCTATTTATATTCAAATTTCTTCCGGATATGTGAGTGGTCAAGACTTATTAAGTCTTACCGGAAATCACCCAACCCTTACCAGCAGTTGGAATACCTTAACAGGGAAATTAACTTTAGCCGGTGTTTCTACGCAACCTACTTACACCAACTTAATTGCAGCTATAAAAGATGTTGTCTTTTCAAATTCTTCAGCTAATCCTTCCGGAATAAGAACTTTTTCAATCACTGTTGGTCAAGCCAATTATTTACCTTCAAATGGTCACTATTATCAATATGTCCCAAATATTGGAATTACTTGGTCAAGTGCAAAATCAGCCGCACAAGCAAGTACATATTATGGGTTACAAGGTTATTTAGCTACCATTACTGCTGCCGACGAAGCTCAACTTTCGGGAGAGCAAGCAGCCGGTGCAGGATGGATTGGCGGTAGTGATGAACAAACAGAAGGCGTATGGCGTTGGATGACCGGTCCTGAAATTGGTACAATTTTTTGGAATGGTGGAGTAAATGGTTCCTCTCCAAATTTTGCTTTTTGGAATAGTGGAGAACCCAATAATCTAGGTGATGAAAATTATGCTCATGTTACAGCTCCTGGCGTTGGCATTAATGGTTCTTGGA
>JAKLIC010000164.1 GCA_022709825.1 Bacteroidota bacterium
ATAAAGAAGTAGCAATTTCATTTGACGTTTTGCCTTCGCCGATGAGTTGCAGGATTTCTTTTTCACGGTTGCTTAAAATAATTTCTTCTTTGGTAATTGAATCATGTGTAATGATGTCATTGTCAAAATAGGTTTTTCCACTAGCAACGGTTCGAATTGCTTCTAATACTTTTTTTAAAGAGGAGTTTTTTAATATATATCCTTTAGCACCGGCAGCTTTCATTTGTTGAACCGCTTCATACTGTTCAAACATACTAAAGCCAATAATTCGGGTATTGGGATAAAGAGCCATGATTGCTTTTGTGGCACAGAGGCCGTCACATTTTGGCATTCGAATATCAGTTAAAACAAGATCCGGTTGTTTTGATTTTACAATTTCAAGTAGCTCTTCACCATCATTGGCTTCTCCTACTACTTCAATGTCCGTTTCAAACTCGAGCATCAATTTGATGCCGTCTAATAAGGCTTGGTGGTCTTCAGCAATGGCTATTCGAATCATAATGGTATATTGATTATAACGGTTGTTCCTTTGTTAATAATAGAATCTATTGTAAAAGTTCATTTTGAATGTTTAACAATCTATTGAATACTTTTGATTCTATTCCACCTCACGGCATTATAATATAATTGTCTAAACCAGTTTCGTTATTTCATTGCTAAAGTTAAGTTATTTATTTTTTAAATAAATTTTTATGATGAATAATAATATAATAAAGAGAATAAAACCAAACAATACTTTTAGGCTTCCTTTGTAATGAATTTTATGTAAAGCAAAGTCTTTCCGATAAACATAAATCATAATGGCTATAAAACAGACGACAAAAATCCCTGCAAAAATTAATTGACCTTTGGAAAACATAGTTTTATTTTTCAACAAAAATAGTTAATTGTTTTTGAATTGAAGTGACAAAAGATGTTTTCCAAAATTCTATTTTTACTTTTTAAATTTATAGAATTATGCAAAAACAAATTCATGCCGTAAAAGAGTTTCATGAAGCTTTTGAAATTGGTTTTAAAGAATCACCTGCTGTTCATTTGGGTGAAAATAAAAATCTACTTCGTTATAATTTAATGAAAGAAGAAAATGAAGAATACCTTGAAGCTGCCATGAACAATGACTTGGTTGAAGTGGCCGATGCGTTAGGTGACATGCTTTATATTTTGTGTGGTACAATTATAGAACACGGATTGCAACACAAAATTGAAGAAGTGTTTGAAGAAATTCAACGCAGCAACATGAGTAAGTTGGGAGAGGACGGAAGACCAATTTATCGCGAAGACGGAAAAGTGATGAAAGGGCCAAATTATTTCAAACCTGATTTTGAAAAGATTTTTAAATAAAAAAAGTGTTCAGTGAATTTGGTTTCAACTGAACACTTTCTATAATAGAAGTTAACTTATACTTTAACGGTCCATCCAAAAGTATCTTCGGCTAATTTATATTGAATATTAGTCAGTTTTTCTTTTAATTGAATGGCGTATGAATTTTCAATTTTTGGTAATTCATAATAAGTTTCCTGAAATGAAAAACCAACAATTGGATTGACAACGGCCGCGGTTCCGGCTCCAAAAATTTCTTTTAGACTACCATCTTTAGCCGCATCAATTAGTTCGGATACTAATACAGAGCGAACTTCTACATTGATTCCTTCTCGTTTCGCTAAATCAATTAAACTTTTTCGAGTGACACCGTCTAAAATACGTTCGCTGGTTGGTGCTGTATATAAGGTGTCGTTTATTCTAAAAAATACGTTCATTGTACCAGCTTCTTCCAATTTGGTATGCGTTGCATCATCTGTCCAAATGATTTGTTGGAAGCCTTTTTCATTGGCTAATTTAGTTGGATAAAATTGAGCAGAATAGTTTCCGGCTGCTTTTGCAGCACCAATTCCTCCATTGGCCGCACGGCTGTAATGTTCAGCAATAAGCACTTTTACTTCGCCTGAATAATAAGCACGGGCAGGAGAAAGGATAATCATAAATCTATATTGAGTAGAAGGTTGAGCAATAACACCTGTTCCAATCGCAATCATAAAAGGGCGAATATACAACGTGTTTCCTTTCCCTTTTTTTACCCAATCTCTTTCTAAATTTAAGAGAGCATGCAAACCACCAATAAAAATATCTTCGGTTACTTCCGGCATAGCTAAACGAGCAGCAGAATGATTAAAACGCTCATAATTTTGATCGGGTCTAAACATCCAAACATCATCATTTTCATCTTTATATGCTTTCATTCCTTCAAAAATGGCTTGGCCATAATGAAAAACTTTTGCAGAAGGGTCAATCAGGAATGGTTCGTATTGTTTAATGATAGGTTTTTGCCATTTTCCTTCTTTAAAATCACAGATTAACATGTGGTCAGTAAAGATATTTCCGAAGGTGAGGTTTTCAAAATCTACCGAGTTAATTTTTGAATTGGAAGCCTTAACTATATCGATTTCGTTAGTAAGTTTAGAACTCATTGATTTTTATTTAAAAGTGTATAGTTGTGTTTAAGTTGTTGAAAAACAAAGAGATAAGCATTTAAATGCAAAAAAATAATGACTTTGTTTAAGATTTTGCTAAAGTAGAAAAAAATAGTGTAGTTTTTTATGGTTTTGAAAAAATATGACAAATTTAAAGCACTTTTTTATTTTTCCTTAAACTGAATATAAATTGTTAGAGATTTCACAGCATTGATTGAAATTTTATTAGAATTACAATCTAAAAAGGATTAAACTCTTTACTTTTGTATAAATAATGTAAAATCTAATTAATTAAAACATGAAAAAAGTATTTGTTCTAGCATTAGTAGTTTTCTCAATGATAGCTTGTAAAAAAACAGAAATAAAAGAAGAAGCAATTGTGGCTCCTGAAAAATTTCAATCATTTGGTGATTCAATTACCGCTGAAGGAGCTATCACAAAAGAGGAATTGTTGGCCAAATTTGAAACCTTAAAAGAAGGTGATACAATAGAACTTAAATTCCGTTCAGAAATTAAAGATGTTTGTCAGAAAAAAGGCTGTTGGATGAATATGAATTTGAGTGATGACAAAAACACATTTGTACGTTTTAAAGATTACGGATTTTTTATGCCGTTTAATGCTGCCGGTAGTGAAGCAATTGTGAACGGAAAAGCGTTTATATCAGTAGAATCGGTTGATGAATTAAAACATTATGCTAAGGATGCGGGTAAATCGCAAGCTGCAATAGATTCAATCACTGAACCAAAAGTATCTTATTCGTTTTTATCGAATGGTGTTCTAATTAAAGAATAATGAAAAACATAGTAGTATTGATTTTCGCTCTATTCACTGTTTTGAGTTGTCAGAAAAAGGACACCGCAGAAAACTGTGAAAAACCAACTTCAAAAGAGAAATCTGAGAAGAAGACTTTTGAAATGTATAAAATGTCAGAAATGGCTTTGTTGATGGAACAAAT
>JAKLIC010000165.1 GCA_022709825.1 Bacteroidota bacterium
ATTTATCCTCAAAAAGAGCCAATAAATCCACTAATTTGAAAGTTGAACCTGGTTCATGAGACTCGGCAACAGCATAATTTACAGTTTCCGTGTATTGTCCTTCTTGATTTCTTCCTAAGTTGGAAATTGCTTTTACTTCACCGGTTTTGGTTTCCATTACGACAACACAACCATGGTCAGCTTCGTAGTACTCTAATTGTTTTAATAAAGCATGGTGGGCAATATCTTGAATATAAACATCCAAAGTCGAAATAATATCATAGCCATCTTGTGGTTCTACTTCATTTTCATCACGAATAGGCTTCCACTGACCTTTGGCCATTTTTTGCATCAACCGCTTACCGTCTTTCCCAGTCAAATAATCTTTAAAAGCCCATTCAATTCCTTTTCCATCCGGTTTTCCATCCGGTTTAATTCTTTCGTAACCAATAGTTCTTTCCGCTACTAACCCAATTGGATGTTCACGAATGGTTCTTTGTTCAGTAATAATTCCACCTTTATAAGCTCCTTTGTTAAACAATGGAAAGCTTTTTATCTTCATGTATTGCGTATAACTTAAATTTCGGGCAACCAAATAATACCTGTTTTTATCCGCTCTGGCTCTCAATAATTCCGTTTTATAAAATTGGGTTGGTTTCCCTAAAAGTTTAGCTAAAGAATCACAAAGCGGTTGCAAATTTTTATCAAAATCTACTTTATTTGGAGCGATTGCATCAAATCGAACTTTGTAATTTGGAATAGAAGTTGCCAACAAACTACCATCTGAAGAGTATATATTTCCTTTATTAGCAGGGATAACAAAATTTTTAACACTTCTTTCTTTCGCTAATTGTCGATAATATTCTCCTTCTACCCATTGGATATTAGTCAATTTAACAGTAATAGCGATAGCCAACATTAGAATGACAAATGCTACCAAATAAATTCTGTAAGAGATATGTTTATCTTCTACTGCCATATTTTTTCTGTCAAGGTTTTCTCTTTTGGTTTAGCTACTTTTATTTTTGTTGGAGGCACTGTGGAGGGAAAAATTCCTTTTTCTTCCATTTTTTTGGATATGGTGCTTTCCATTTTTAATTTCATTAATTCAGATCGGCGGTCAACGAACTCGGAACGCAATTCCTTTACTTCCTTATTCATTTCAACAATTTGAAATATTTTTTTTTCATACCAATGAATGTTGGCAATCATAATCATGGCTAAAGCAATTAGAAAAACAATGAATTTCCAGTTTTTAGCTGCATCTTCATTGATTAGAAATTTTGCTTTTAGTATGTCATAAATTCCGGCTTTCATTTACTTTTTTTCAGCTATTCGCAACTTTGCACTTCGGGCTCTGTTATTGATTTTTATTTCTTTGTTATCAGGCACTATTAATTTTCCGATGGACTTAAAAGGAACAGAAAAATTTCCAAAAAAATCACGTTCCGGTTCTCCATCAAAAAGACCATTTTTCATAAATCTTTTCACTAATCTGTCTTCTAACGAATGATATGAAATAACACTCAATCTCCCTTCCGGCTTCAAAACATCTAATGCTTGAACTAAAAACTCTTTCAACACTTCCATTTCCTGATTCACTTCGATACGGATTGCCTGATAAATTTGTGCTAATATTTTATGACTTTTGTGAGCCGGTAAAAACCTTGACAATACTTGTTTAAGCTGTTCCGTATTCTTTATGGGAGAATCTTTTCTGGCATTTACGATGGTATTTGCAATCGCTCCGGCATTGGACAATTCTCCAAACTCAGTAAATATTTTTTTTAATCGAACTTCTTCATATTCATTGACAACTGTAAATGCATTTAAGCTATCTTTTTGATTCATTCGCATATCGAGTTCCGCATCAAATCGAGTTGAAAAACCACGCTCAGCTACATCAAATTGATGAGATGAAACACCTAAATCTGCTAAAATTCCATCCACTTCTTTCACACCATAAAAACGCAAAAACCGCTTAATATTCCTGAAATTCTCATTAATCAATTTGAAACGTTCATCCGGCAAAGCATTGGCTAACGCATCTTCATCCTGATCGAAGGCAAACAGTTTTCCATTAGACCCAAGATGCTTTAAAATTTCTTTAGAATGCCCTCCTCCACCAAAAGTCACATCGACATAAACACCATCAGGCTTAATATTCAAACCCTCTACGGATGCTTGTAAAAGAACAGGATTATGATATTCCATTGTCATCTTCATTTACATTCCCCATAACATCTTCAGCCAAATCAGCAAAATCAACAGTTGCATCATCAATTGATTTTTCATATAAATCTTTATCCCAAATCTCCACAATATTTACAGCTGATGACAACACAATATCTTTCGATACAGAAGCAAAAACAACCAAATCTTTTGGAACCAAAAGCCTTCCCAAAGCATCAATTTCAACGATTTTTACTCCAGCAGTAAACCTTCTGATAAAATCATTATTCTTTTTCACAAAACGATTAAGCTTGTTCACTTTATTCATCAAAACATTCCATTCCGCCATGGGATATAATTCTAAACAAGGCTGAAAAACAGAGCGTTTCAATACAAAACCATCTTGCAATGAAGAAGCCAATTGCTTTTTTAAAGGAGCCGGCAAAAGAAGCCTTCCTTTAGCATCAACTTTACATTCATATGTTCCTACAATGGTATTCAACGGGTTACGGTTTTCATGGTTTGATAGCAAATATAAAAAGTTTTTACCACAATTTACCACAAAATACCACTTTGTTAATAAGTTTTACCACTTCGTTACCCCTTACATTTAAAAATCATTTGCTAAATTTTTACATTTTATTTAACAATCCCTTTAGAAATATCAGGTTTGCAATAAAAAAGGTAAAGGATTAACAAAAGAGACATGCTTATATCCTCTTTTTTAGTAAAGTGGATTGCCATTTTTATTTATACAAAATTGTTGATAATTAGAATTTTAGAAACTCCTATTTATTTTTTGACAGATCAACCTAAATTCCTCGCAAATAAACTTTCGTATACTTCTTTTTTATAGATAAAATCATATATTTGTGAGAAATAGAAAGAGGTCATTTTAAATGGAACAACGTTTTAAAAAAGAAGGAAAGTATACTTATTTTGAATCGGGAGAAGGCATTCCGATAATTGTTTTGCATGGTCTTATGGGAGGATTAAGTAATTTTGGCGGAGTAGCTGATTTTTTTCCGAAACATGGGTACAAAGTTGTGATTCCTGAACTTCCTTTATACACTCAAAACATTTTAAAAACCAATGTGAAAGCCTTTGCAAGATTTGTAAAAGATTTTATCACTTTCAAAGGATTTGACAAAGTCATTTTATTAGGCAATTCCTTAGGTGGACATGTCGCATTATACCATACAAAAATGTATCCTGAAAAAGTTATCGGCATGGTACTAACTGGAAGTAGCGGATTATATGAAAGTGCCATG
>JAKLIC010000166.1 GCA_022709825.1 Bacteroidota bacterium
TAATGTCTCCTGAGAAGTTGGAAGAATAGAACCGCCAGCTTCAATTTTTAAAAACTCCCTTCCAATACCATCACTTCGCAAGAACTCATCTTGTAATCCGAGACCTTCGTAATTAGGTTCGAATAAAATTGCTCCGGCACCATCTCCAAAAATAATGCAAGTTGCTCTGTCAGTGTAATCTATAATTGAAGACATTTTATCTGCTCCAATCAACAAAACTTTTTTATATCTACCCGATTCAATATAAGCTGATGCATTAGACATTCCATAAAGAAAACTGGAACAAGCGGCTTGTAAATCATAGGCAAAAGCATTCACTGCTCCAATTTGACTGGCTACATAAACTCCTGTGGAAGCCACTGGCATATCCGGTGTGGCTGTAGCCATAATTACTAAATCAATTTCTTCCGGATTGATGTTATTTTTCTCAAATAGATTTTGAGCAGCTTTTATAGCAAGAAAAGAAGTTCCTTTACCTTCTTCTTTTAATAATCGTCTTTCTTTAATTCCTGTTCTGGAAGTTATCCATTCGTCATTAGTATCAACCAATGTTTCCAATACTTTATTTGACAACACAAAATCAGGAACATAAGCACCCACTGCGGTTATGGCGGCTGTTATTTTACTCATAGGGTTTGCTAGTTTTTCTTTTCCCATACAGGTTAAAAAGAGGTGGAAATTACAAAAAAAAATCTAAACTCAATCGATTTCTAATCGCTTATTTCTTTAAAATATAGGTATAACAAAAAAACTCTCAACAAGTGAGAGTTTATTTTTAAACTATAAAAAAAGTACTAAGCAACAGCTTCGGTTTTGTCAATAACAACTTGACCTCTGTAGTACATTTTTCCTTCATGCCAGTAAGCTCTGTGGTATAAATGTGCCTCACCTGTTATCGGGCAAGTTGCAATTTGAGCAACAGTTGCTTTATAATGAGTTCTTCTTTTGTCTCTTCTGGTTTTTGAGGTCTTTCTCTTTGGATGTGCCATTTTACTATATTATTTATCCGTTAATAGTTTTTTTAATTGATCCCAACGGGGGTCTGTCTCTTCTGTTTTCTTTTCTACTTTTTTTTCTTTGACTGTCAATTCTTGCAGTTTATCAATTGCTTCTGATTGTAATGTTCCGTCTTTTACTCCGGGATGAACTCTTTTTAAAGGAATTGACAATACAATCATTTCATAAATGTATTGTGAAATATCGACTTGATGTTCCCCATGAGGTAAAATCAACAATTCTTCATTTTCATCATTGAAAGCATCTCCAAACTGAACAATTAATTTGATTTTGCCTTTAATTGGTAAATCAAACGGTTCACTTGTCAAATCACAAGGAACATTTACGGTTCCTTTGTGTTTAAAATGTAACTCTAACATGGTTGTTTTTTTTTCTAAAACAACCGTTGTTTTGATATCACAACTTTCAAAATCATCATATTCGAAGCGATCAAAGAACGTTTTATCTATTTGATAGTCAAATTGATGTTTTCCTAGCTTTAATCCGATAAACGGAATTAAAAATTCATTAGATACTTTCATCTCCACAACAATTTGTCCCAAAAATTTGGTTTGCAAAGATATAAAATTATCGCAAATCCAATACGGTTATAAACATTTTTTTGTTTAAAACTGTTTTTCTTTTGTTTTAAGCGGTTTTTCAGTTATTTGAGCATACTCCATTCTGGATTTATAAATGTCCAATGCCAAATAAACTGCCTCTTTAAACGAATTGAAATCAGCTTGATTTTTTCCGGCGATTTCAAATGCAGTTCCGTGATCCGGAGATGTTCGTATTTTATTTAATCCTGCTGTATAATTCACTCCGTTTCCAAAAGATAATGTTTTAAAGGGGATTAACCCTTGGTCGTGGTAACATGCAATGACTGCATCAAATTTTTCCTGTGAATTGTTTCCAAAAAAACTATCTGCTGCATAGGGCCCAAAAACAAATGTGCCTTCATCAAATAACTTCTTTATAGTTGGTCTGATGACTTCATCATCTTCTTTCCCAATTATACCATGGTCACCACAATGAGGATTAAGTCCTAGAACAGCAATTTTTGGTTTGCTGATTTTAAAATCCTGCATTAATGATTGTTTAACTGTTGCGATTTTTTGTCTGATTAATTTTTCTGTTAAATATTTTGAAACTTCCGTGACAGGAATATGGTCAGTAAACAAACCAACCCGCAAAGAGTCATTAACCATCAACATCAACGCATCACCTTCTAATTCCTGATTAAGATAATCGGTATGCCCCGGAAATTTAAATTCTTCTGATTGGATATTATATTTATTGATTGGAGCTGTTACTAAAACATCTATTTCTCCTTCTTTTAAAGCTTTAGTCGCAGCTACAAAAGATTTTATCGCATAACTCCCAACAATATCATCCGCTACGCCGTATTCTAAATTAAAACTGTCTCTCCATAAATTAAGCACATTTATTTTCCCAAGTACAATTTGATCTAACTTGTCAATTCCGTGCAGTAAAGCAGTTGATTCAAAACTTTTTCTAAGAAAAGACAACATCCTAACATTAGCAAAAATAACGGGAGTACAAAGTTCCAACATTCTTGGATCTTCGAAGGTTTTGAGCACAACTTCGCTTCCAATTCCGTTTAAATCTCCAACTGAAATTCCTACCAGAATATTTTCTGCTTTTTTCACCATGGCTTCAAGATATTTATTGCTACTTTTGAAGTGCAAATTTAAGAAAATAAAACGCAAATGTTTACAGGAATTATAGAAACTCTTGGAATCATCAAAGATATTCAAAGAGAAGGCAACAATCTTCATGTATCAGTATCTTCTTCGATAACTTCAGAACTTAAAATTGACCAAAGTTTAGCTCATAATGGAATTTGTTTAACTGTTGTTGCCATAAAAAATGACGTTTATAAAGTTACAGCCATTAAAGAAACCATTGATAAAACAACCATTGGTAATTGGAAAATAGGTGATTTAATCAATTTGGAAAGAGCAATGAAACTTGATGCTCGATTAGATGGACACCTTGTTCAAGGACATGTTGATCAAATTGGTGTTTGCAATGCCGTTAAAGAATCTAACGGGAGTTGGTATTTTACTTTTGAATATGACAGCAAACCAAACAACATCACTATTGAAAAAGGCTCTATCACGGTGAATGGTGTAAGCTTAACAGTGGTTAATTCCAAGCAAAAAGAATTTAGTGTTGCTGTAATTCCCTATACTTTTGAACATACTAACTTTCAGACTTTTAAAGTTGGCACTAAAATAAACTTAGAATTTGATGTAATTGGTAAATATGTTGCTCAATTATATGAGTATAAAAAATAATTAGTTTTTCATATCAAAAAAAAAGAAGCCGTCTCACAACTTGAGACGGTTTTTTTTATGTAATTTTCTTGCATAAAATGGCAATATTCTGTATTTT
>JAKLIC010000167.1 GCA_022709825.1 Bacteroidota bacterium
TAAAGACTTGAGAAGAGCTCGTGGTGCCTCACAATCAATTGTGCCCACAACAACTGGAGCTGCAAAAGCTTTAACTAAAATTTTTCCAAACTTAGTGAATAAATTAGGAGGAAGTGGGATTCGAGTTCCAGTTCCGGATGGTTCTTTGACTGACATTACTTGTTATGTTTCCAAAGCGATAACTATTGAAGAAATTAACACAGCTTTTTTAATAGCTTCTAAAAATAACTTGAAAGGAATACTTGCTTACACTGAAGATCCAATTGTTTCCGTGGACATCTTAGGAAACCAAAATTCTTGTTTATTTGATGCTCAATTGACTTCTGTTATTGGCAAAATGGTAAAAGTAGTTGGTTGGTATGACAATGAAATTGGATATTCATCGAGAATTATTGACTTAATTGAATATATTTCAAATAAATAGTTAATTTTATGCCATCAAATTTTTCGATTTTTTGGTATGAAGTATTTTATTTTAACCATCCTTTTCTTTACTACAGCAATAAATGCTCAAAAAAAAACTAACGCTAAAGTAGCATTAGACAGCACTAATTATTATATAGAGTTAGCCAATTTTCATAAAAAAAATAATAATTTCAGGAGTTCGCAAGATTATATTCAAAAAGCTATTGAATTTGCTGAAATTAAAAAAGATATTCAAGCCCAAGCAGATGCTTATTCTTTTCTAGGCAGTGTTTATTTCGAATTAAAAAAAATCGAAGATGCTATTCAAACTTATGACAAAAGCATCAAACTGTATAGCACACAAAAACCCTCCTCTAATCAAGCCTATGCATTATATAATTTAGGTGTTTGTTATGTTGAAATGAAAGATTATTCTAAAGCAGAATTTTATTTTAAAGGAGCCGAAAATATTTATGAAATTATTGAAATACCGGAAGCAAAAGAAATGGTCAACCTTCAAAAGGGAATTGTTTACAGAGCAAAAGGTGAAAATCAATTGGCTTTATCTATTTTAAACACCATTATCATTAAACCGGATGAAGAAGACCATTTTAAAACCAAAGCGGAAGCACTTTACCAAATTGGACTAATTGAAGCTGAAAATAACCGAAACAATCTAGCCATAAATTACTTAACGAAAGCGATGGAATTAAGTACAAAAAATAAAAATTTTGAACTTAAATCCAAAGTAGCAAAATCATTAAGCGAAGTTTATGAAAAAATGATTGATATAAACAATTCGTTCAAATATATTAAACAACACATACGAATTAGGGATAGTATTAAAGAAATAATCAATAAAAGAGTTGGAACGGAAGATTTCTTGAGTTTTAAACAAGCGGAGCAATTAAAGTCTATCGACCAAATGAATCGCGAAAATAAAGAACAACAAAGAGCTAATAAATTCTCTAAATTAATAAGCATCTTAAGCATCGCATTAATCTCAATTTTATCTTTATTAAGTTTGTCTTTGTATAAAAATAATATTATCCGAAGTCAATCAAACAAGCAATTACTAGACAAAAATCAAGAATTACAAATTGCTAAAGACAAGGCTGAAAAAGCCTCAAAAGCCAGGGCAGAATTTTTATCTACTGTAAGTCACGAGTTACGAACACCATTGAATGCCATCAATGGGATTACCCATTTATTAATTGAAGAAAATCCAAAAAAATCACAATTACAATACCTAACTTCTCTTAAATTTTCCGGTGATTATTTACTCACTTTTATCAATGATATTTTAGAAATAAACCGCGTTGAAAGTGAAAACATTGAAATTGAAAGTATCAATGTAAATGTCAAACAATTATTAAGTGATTTACATAATTCATTTAAAGATTTAGCCAGTAAAAATAACAATGAATTTATTTTAGAAATTGACGAAAAAATTCCTGACCATTTAATTGGAGATCCAACAAAGCTTTCACAAATATTCATTAATCTCATCAACAATGCTTTAAAATTTACTAAAAACGGAAAAGTTAGTATTGGAGCATCTGTTGTAAAAACTGAGAATGATATTTCAACCGTACATTTTGAAATTGCTGATACCGGTATTGGAATTCCAATTGAAAAACAAAGTTCTATTTTTGAAAGTTTTTCACAAGGTTCTGTTGAAATAAATAGAAAATATGGTGGAACCGGTTTAGGTTTAGCCATTGTAAAAAGATTAGTTAGTTTACTTGGCGGCGAAATTCAATTAGTGAGCAGTCAAGGTATAGGATCCACTTTCTCTTTTGACATTGATTTTAAATTAGGTCAACAAACATTTGTAGAAGTTAAAAAACAGTATGACGAAAGCATTTTTGTGCACAAAAAAGTTTTGGTAGTAGAAGACAATAAAATCAACCAAATGATTACCAAGAAAATGTTGGAAAATAAGGAAATCATTTGTGAGTTAGTTGACAACGGTGAAGAAGCTATCGAGATGGTTAGAAGCAACGAATATGATTTAATACTCATGGATGTTCACCTACCAGGAATTAATGGAACGGAGGCCACTGAAAAGATTCGTGTATTCAATAAAACGATTCCGGTAATTGCCTTAACCGCTATTTCTTTAAATGAAAATAGAGAAATGTTACTTTCGTTTGGGATGAATGACGTTGTAACTAAACCATTCAATCCTGATAATTTTTACAAAGTTATTGCCAATCAGCTTAGTTCGATTTAAAAATAAAGCCATCTTTCATTACGAAAATTACATTTTCCAATGTTTTGATATTTAGCAATGGGTTTTCATCTACTGCAATAATATCTGCTAAGAAGCTTTCTTTGAGTTGCCCCAAACTGTTTTCCATTCCCAATAATTTAGCGTTAGTTATAGTTGCAGCAAGAATAGCTTCCTTTGCGGGCATTCCTGCTTCAACCATATAGCCAAACTCTTTGGCATTTAAACCATGAGGGAAAACGCCTGCATCTGTTCCAAAAGCAATTTTCACTCCTCTATTATATGCTTTTGCAAATGTGTTTTGAATTTGAGGTCCTACTTCTAAAGCTTTTGGTCTAACAATTTCAGGATAAAAACCGGTTATTTTGGCTTTTTCAGCTACCTCTTTTCCAGCAGTAATAGTAGGCACTAAATATGCATCATACTTTTTCATCATTTCCATTGTTTCCTCACTCATAAAAGTACCGTGCTCAATAGTTTTAATTCCTCCTAAAATTGCCCTTTGCATTCCTTCATCTCCATGTGCATGAGCAGCTGTTAACATATTATAATCTTTGGCAGTAGACGTAATAGCTTTAATTTCATCAAGGGTGAACTGAGGATTTTTCCCGTTTTTTGCCACGCTCAAAACACCTCCCGTTGCTGTTATCTTTATTACATCTGCCCCTTCTTTGTATCGTTGTCTAACAGCTTTTACAGCGTCTTCCGGTGAATTAATTACTCCTTCAACCGGACCCGGGTCGCCCATTAACTTTCGAGAACTTCCATTAGTTGGATC
>JAKLIC010000168.1 GCA_022709825.1 Bacteroidota bacterium
AAGCTGGCCATCATTCTTTTTTGCTTCAAGTAAGTTCGAATTTTTTTCCAAGGCAGTGCAGATAAAATTAATGTCATTCCACAAAACCAAAATCGAAATTTATAAACACCATTATTTTCTGGGTAAAAGAAAAAGTCGTAGTCTAAATTATAGTATAGCTTTACCAAATCACCTTTACTATATAAAACACAATGTTTTTTTGGCAATTTAACTGTGTAAATGATTGATTTCTCTTTAACCATGATGGATGATGAACTGCGTGGTGCTGCACTACACTGTTTACTTATTACCCTTGTTTCTACAAGTTTAACATTTTCATTCTTAGGGTTATTTTGAACAAAATAAAATAAGGACACGGAGAAAAAACCTATTGCTATTAATGAATAAAAAATTTGACTTTTGTAGTAGAGGTTTTTCATTTTTAGGTGTTGTTAACGGCTGGCTTATAACTAGTAACTAACATCAAATATAGACAACTTTTTATTCCTTTTCAAAAATTAATATGAAACAGGTTATTGCCAAGAAGAGGGGAGAATTTGGGGAGCGGGGAAAACACTTCTCAATAATTCCATTTTTCGTTCTGAATTTAACTCCAATGGTAGAATGCCCCGGATATATCGCTTGTTTAATTTGACATTTATCCCAATACGCATCTTCTACACAATCTTGTTTTTTAAGCCAATTTGTAATAGAGTCAAAACAAGGAGATAAATTTATTTGATAACCGCTACCTTCGCCATTAAAGTATATTTGCCCTTTTTTATTCGTCTTAATTACTTTTTTTACGATACTTTCTACCTTCTTAAAATCAAAATTGGAAACAGCTTTGCAAAGTGCTTTTTCATTCTGACAAAACACGTTTTGTGAAACAAAGAAGAATAACAAAAACAGAATTATTTTAAGTGTTCTTTCCATTGTCATGTCGTCTTTTAGCGTTTGGGGAGCGGGCTTTGCAAGCCCAACGAAACACTAGCTATTAGCTGTAGTTTATTTTAATATTGTAATTTCTCTTTCTGTTAAGCCATTTGCCGTGCTTATATCCCAGATAAGAACATCATTTAACCAAATTTTCTCACATATTTCATAATCGGTATTATTTTCTATACCTCTTCTAAAATATGTTTTAATTGTATCAGTATCGTTGGTATTCCATTCAATTAGAGTAATTGGATATTCTTCTGTAACGGAATGGTTTAAAAATAATTTCATACTAATCGGATTACTTTCATTATTAATATAGTAATTTCTTGGAAAATCATTATTTGGATTATTTATTTCAATATTTTCATTGTTAATTTTATAATAAATTTTAAAGGCATTGGAGTTGTAATTAGTAGTATTTAACAAGTTATTGCCTTCTATTGATTTCAAGAAAATTGTCACACCATTATCTATGTTTACAGCGTCATTTGATTTATTACTATCAGTACTGCAACTATTAAATATTAACAGTACTATAAAAAGAATTAAATTTTTCATATTATAATTAATTAGGGGTTATATTGTATACAATTCCTCTTTTATAGTTGAAAGTGCTTGATGCAGGATTAAAATTATGGGCATTGTACCAACCGTTACAATATCCGCCCCAACCCCAATTCATATGAAGAAATAAATAACCATTTCCACCACCTGTACAGTTTCCAGCGTCATCTCTAAAATATATCATCATTGATTGATATCCGTCGCAAACCCATGCATGCCCTCCAGTATAATAATTCCATGGCCAAGTTATTCCATTTCTTTTTCTACCACCTCTCAAAATAACTGGCTTGTTCAAATTTAATTGTTGAGTAATAATACTTGTACTATAATTACAGGTATATGTTGCACCATGATAATTAAAATCGTTATTAAATGCACTTGCAACATCAGTTGTGGTATCTGCTCCTGAACTTGAACAACCATAATCCATTCCTACTGCCAGACCTATGTTCTTCATTAATAATTGAGTATCAGAAGTTCCATAATTATATGGCATATTTGACCAATTATAATTTACTGGTTTTTGATGATATTTCATCACTTGAGCCATTGCAGTAGCTACACAACCGGTCGGTGCTTTGCCTCCAGAACTATTTGAACAATTTAAAGATATTAAATTGTTATAAGTAGCACCTTGAGCCCAAATAGTATTTACTAAGGGATCTTTTTGGTAAAAGGTATCATTACAATTATTACCTCCAGTAGGAGCTGGTAATAAATTTTGAACACTGTCCCATTCAAGTTTTATTTCTGGCATTTGAGTTAATTCCATTTCCTTTACATATTCTATTGCTTCTTTTTCTTCTTCCATCCAAGAAATAACTGCATCTGGTATTTCTTCAGTATTATTTGAAAATTTACCATCGTCAGAATACGCTAAAATTGGACTAATTCTATTATCGGCTGAAATTACAACAAATCCTCCTTCATTATAATTAATTGCATAAAATGCATTTTCATTGCTTTCTGTTTTATATGTTGTAGCATCCATAATAGTTTTTGTAATGTCAATTCCTCTGCTCACACTATTACTCCCTTTAGATAAACTTAAAGCTAGTTCTTTTGCATCAATTTCTGCAATGTTATTTTGATGTTTGGAAGAGTTTTGAATGTTATCATTTTCACATGAAAACAAAAGTGTTAAACTTGCTAAAACGAAACAGATTTTTAAATTTTTAAATATTCGATTTTTGTTCATAATTTTTTTAAGGTTTATAATTAATAAAAATTTATCATTTCGATGCTAATTTTACATTAGTTTTAACCAAAATGTAGTTAAAATTGCATATGCTAGTAACTAACTTCAAATATAGATAACTTTTTCATCGTTTTTAATAATTAATATGAAAGTGTTTAATCTGCGAAGTCATCTGTTTGGTTTGCGAAAGCATCTGTTTGGGATGCGAAGCGTTCTGTATGGTTCGCGAAGCGTTCTGTTTGGTATGCGAAGGATTCTGTTTGGTTCGCGAAGTGTTCTGTTTGGCACGCGAAGGCATCTGTTCGGTCTGCGAAGCGTTCTGTTTGGTAAGCGAAGGCATCTCTCATGTCCGCGAAGTCATCTGTTTGGTCTGCGAAGCGTTCTGTTTGGTACGCGAAAGCATCTGTTCGGTCTGCGAAGCGTTCTGTTTGGTTGGTAATGACCGTTATTTCATTTGAAACATCATCACTATGCCACAGACAGCTGTTTTGAGTAACCATAATTAGAAGTTCACCCACCAAAACACACCACACAACTAAACAAAAAAATGTATATTTGTCCAAATATTTCCCGCTATGATGACCAAACAAACCGAAACGCAACTGGAACAGTATTTCACCCCATTCCGAGACCACATCATCGGCATCAACCAAGTGTTTCAATCGCCTTTTGGCCAAAAGAAAATCATC
>JAKLIC010000169.1 GCA_022709825.1 Bacteroidota bacterium
CTTTTTTGTTTTTTCGGGTACTAAAGAAGTTGTTCCCAAAAACAATAAAAAGAAGGCATGATACATTTGATAACGTATACCCGTTTCAAAAGTAATGAGTTGATTTTCCGCAAGAACAGCTTTCAAAGCATGTGCTCCAAAAGCTCCAAGAACAATAGACAAAGTTCCTAAAAAGGTTGCTGTTAAAATGATTTTTCTGTCCATAATTATAAATTGAAGCACAAATTTAGGTTTTATACAATACACATAAGAAGAATTAACACACCTAAATTTGTTAGGAATATAACATTTGCTTACTTTCGTGTGATTTTTACCGAAAGACAACATGAGAACTATCCTGATTATTGGTGCCGGAAGATCGGCTTCATCCCTAATAAAATATTTATTAAACAAAGCTGAAACAGAGCGTTTGCATTTAATAATTGCAGATTTATCATTAGAATTAGCTCAAAAAAAGACCAATAATCACCCTAACGCAACGCCAATTCAATTGGATATTGCAAATATAGAAGAACGCCAACAGCAAATTCAAAAAGCAGATATTGTCATTTCAATGCTTCCGGCTCATCTTCATGTGGAAATAGCTGAAGATTGCATTATTTTCAAAAAACACATGGTTACGGCTTCTTATATAAGTCCAAAAATGCAAGAATTGGATGCTCAAGCCAAAGAAAATGGCTTGGTTTTCATGAACGAAATTGGTTTAGATCCGGGTATCGACCACATGAGTGCGATGAAAGTAATTGATGAAATCAGGGAAAAAGGAGGAAAAATGATTCAGTTCGAATCGTTTTGTGGCGGACTGGTTGCCCCTGAAAGCGACACTAATTTATGGAATTATAAATTTTCCTGGAATCCAAGAAATGTAGTTTTGGCCGGGCAAGGCGGTGTTTCTAAATTCATACAGGAAGGTAAATATAAATACATTCCTTACAACAAATTATTCCGCAGAACTGAATTTTTAGAAGTAGAAGGATTCGGTCGTTTTGAAGGATATGCTAATCGTGATTCTTTGAAATACAGAAGCATTTATGGTTTAGATAACATTTTAACCATGTATCGAGGAACCCTTAGACGTGTTGGTTTTTCTAAAGCTTGGGATATGTTAGTACAATTAGGAATGACGGACGACGGTTATACCATGGAAAACTCAGAAAATATGAGTTACCGTGATTTTACAAATTCTTTTTTAGCTTATCATCCAACAGATTCTGTTGAATTAAAACTCCGCCATTATCTTAAAATTGATCAGGATGATGTAATTTGGGATAAGTTTATGGAGCTTGATTTATTTGATTCCTCAAAAAAAATAGGACTAAAAAATGCCACTCCTGCTCAAATTCTGGAAAAAATATTAGCTGAAAAATGGGCTTTACAACCAAATGATAAAGATATGATTGTGATGTACCACAAATTTGGTTATGAAATGAATGGTCAACAAAAGCAAATTGACAGCACTATGGTATGTTTAGGTGATGACCAGATTTATACCGCTATGGCTAAAACAGTAGGTTTACCGGTGGCAATGGCAACACTTCAAATCTTAAATGGAAACATAAAAACACCCGGAGTTCAATTGCCCATTAAAAAGGAAGTTTATGAACCTATTTTAAACGAACTAGAAACTTTTGGCGTAATTTTTATTGAAAAAGAAGTGCCTTACATGGGTTATAACCCAAATAATGTAGGAAGTTAAAAATTTTATTTAGAAGATTTGTGTTTATTAATTTCGTCCTGAAGTTGACGTCCTAATTTTTGTTCTTTTTCCAATGCTTTATGCTTGTAATCTTCAAACTCTTCTTCAATTTTTTCAACATTATTTTTTACTTCATGAGCAATTGATTTAGCACTTTTAAGTTGGAATAAAAAAACAATCAAAATTAAAAACAATACAATAACAATTCCCCACATCACAATATTATAGTTGGTTTTACTGATTGGGCTTCCAAAAAGCGAAACATTATCTTGTGCTGTTTTTAAGGTTTTTAATTCTTCATTTGTAGCTTTTAAAGTGTCATTCAATTGAGCAACAATGGAAGCATGATTAGAAAATTGACTTTTTAAACTTACTAACTCATTTTTGAATCTACCAACGGAATCTAAACTGTTTTTTTTTAATAACATCAGATAATCTCGTTTAACCACTTTATACTCTTGAAAATTATTTGACTTTTGAATCACATAGTCAAATTGATTCGCTAAAGTTCCGTTGATCGATGCAGAATTTGATTCCGGATTAGGTTCTTGGGATAATGCAACATTAGTTAGCAACAACAAAAAGAAGTAAAAATAGTTTTTCATACGATTACAAATTGATTTAAACTAACTCTTTTATTCAAGTAGGTTAACAAATTTAATTTTTTTTGACTAGGAAACCTAATATCACGGATAAATCGTAAAAAAAAGAAAATTATTGTACTTACTGTTTTAAATCAAAACTTATAATTTTACTTACTTATTGTCAATTTTTGTTATTTTTGATTAAAATTTAAAACTATGAAAATCAATTCCCTTCAAATTGAAATAGATGGAATCGACAAAGAAATTCTTCGTGATTTGATGGAAGATGCCAGAAAACCCATTTTACAAATTGCCAATAAAATAGGGATTTCCGGAGCAGCTATTCATCAACGGCTACGAAAACTGGAAGATGCCGGAGTGATTTCGGGTTCAAAATTTATCATAAACAACAAAGTTCTTGGGTATAAAACCATGGCTTTTATTGGTGTTTATTTAGACAAAGCTTCTAGTAATTCAGAAGCTGTAAAAGAACTTAAAAAAATTCCCGAAGTACTGGAATGTCATTATACCACCGGAAATTGGAGTATATTAATCAAAATTATTTGTCGTGATAACGAACATTTGATGCAATTATTGAATAAAAAAATCCAACCTATTGACGGGGTTTCTAGAACAGAAACGTTCATTTCGCTGGAACAACAAATTGAAAGACAAATTCAATTGTAAAGTTTTGTGTGAAAATGTAAAATAAAAAATCCGTTACTTTCGTAACGGATTATAATACTATTTAAATAAATTAATCCCTGGAACCAAAAACCTGCATTGCCCAATAAATTAATGATGCCAACGCACCAATTGCTGCAACCAAATAGGTTCGGGCTGCCCATTTTAAAGAATCTTCGGCTCCTTCATATTCTTGTTGACCTACCATATTTGCTTTTTTTAACCATGCCAAAGCACGATTACTTGCGTCATATTCTACAGGTAATGTAATAAAACTAAAAGTAGTTGCTAAAGCCATTAAAATTAAACCAGCAACTGCAATATAAAAGCCAAACGGACTACCCGAAG
>JAKLIC010000017.1 GCA_022709825.1 Bacteroidota bacterium
GTAACACCCAACTCAGTCTCTAACGTCATACCCATTTTGCTCATTCGCTCTAAATAGCCTTTACAAATATGGATATTTTCTTCTAATGACTCTTCAGATAAATCAATCATGTGTGAAGAGAACAATGGTTTTCCCGTTTCAGCAAAATGCTTTTCAGAAGAATCTAACAAACCGTCAATCCAAGGAAGTAACTTCTTAGCACAATGATCCGTATGTAAAATAACAGTAGCTCCATAAGCTTCTGCCAGCGTGTGAATGTGTTTTGCTCCGGCAATAGCACCTAAAATAGCAGCACGTTCTCCTTCATTGGTAAGTCCTTTTCCGGCATTATAAGCAGCTCCTCCATTGGAAAACTGAATGATAACGGGTGCATTTAATTTAGCAGCTGTTTCTAAAACACCATTCACGGTGCTCGACCCAATTACATTAACTGCCGGTAAGGCAAATCCTTTTTCTTTAGCATAGCTAAATATTTCCTGTACTTGGTCTCCGGTAGCAACGCCCGGTTTTATGTTGTGTGCCATGATGAATTTGTATTAGTTAAGACAACAAAAATAATAATTAAAAAAGGTTTAGTGAAATTATTAGTTATAAAATCGTTTCCTTTCCGTCGTGTTTTTTAAGTATTTATAAACGATATCGTTTTAGAATGGATAATTAATACCAATATTAAAAACGGAATTACTGAAATTATATTCCTTAAACCATCGGTCACCAATTTCATTCGCCGGATTATAGGTTTTAAATCCAATATCAAAACGGGCCACCACAAAACCAAAATCATACCGAATTCCAAAACCGGAACCAACAGCAATATCTTCTAATGAACTCAATCCCGTGAACTTTGCTGCTTCAATATCAATATTGTCTAAAAAGTTCCAAATGTTCCCAACGTCTACAAATAGAGCTCCTCTCACTTGTCCGAATAGTTTAAATCGGTATTCGGTATTAAAGGCTATTTTTAAGTTGGCATCATTAAAGTCATTTTGTGCATTACTGCTACCCGGACCTAAGCTATAAGGTTGCCAAGCCCGATTGTCATTAGAACCTCCGGCAAAATAACTTCGTGAAAACGGAATGTTGTCGGAATTACCATAAGGAATGGCTACACCAATAAAAGCTCTGGAAGCAATTACACTGTTTTTTCTAAACTCAAAATGTTTAATATATTCAAATTCTGTTTTGATGTATTGTGAATATTCAACATCAAATATTGTTTTATTTCCATTTGGTCCCGTTGGTTGATTAGAAGCTCCTGAAAACAACGACAGAAAGTTTCCGGCAGATTCTACTTTTGTTCGAAATACGGAGAAATTATTGTCCAATATTCCTTTTTTTGTTGAAGTAGAATAATTGAAACTTGCTGACAAGATAAAGTTGTTCTCTGTTAAACGGGTTTTACGTCCGTCAATGTTCTTAATTTCATTGTAATCATCTTCCGTAGGGAATATAGTTGGGTTGTCTCCTAAAACATCATTTAAGAAACCATCTGTCCCTGATTCTATAATTAAATCACCTGTCCCGTTTTCATCATAATAATCAGGATTAACATCATAATTTTTTGAAATCGAATTCAAGGCATCATATGACGATTGATAAACATTAAAATAATTACTGACATTAATATTTTTAACGTACTGAATGGAAAATAAATCAACATGAATAGAATTATTTCGCTTCGGTGTCCACTTATAAGTAAAAGAGCCGGTTAAGTTTTCTTTGTCTAATCCAATGTTTTTTTGTTTAGCATATCCACCCGAGATTTGTGTCGAAGGCAGCATGTTTTTTGGAATAACATTATCAGTGTTAAGCGGAAATAATATCCTCGGAAAACTAAGTTTTGCGTCTAAACCTATTTCAGAAATATTAAAAAACTGATCATTTGGATTGGCGTTGTCTCGTGAAGAACCAATGTTTCCTCTAAACGAAATATCAAAAGTTTCTGCACCATTAAAAACATTCCTGATTCCTGCAGAGAGATTTGCAGTAATTCCAAAATCCTGAATGTCAGAATGGGTTAAATCAACAGAGGGGAGGAAAGAATATTTCTTCCTCGGACTTAGATAAATGTTAGCTATTAAGGTGTTCGAAAGACTGTCTTTTTCATTGACCTGATAAAGAATGGAAGGATAATTGAATATCTTAAAATTCGCTAAGGAACGGGATGTTAAATTGTTTCTGAAATCACTATACGTGGAACCTTTCGTAATAAAAATAGCATCTGTTATCGCTTTAGGTTTGTATTTAAATTTATCAGAACTGTAAATATTAAAATTGTTATAGGTAATTGTATCTGTTATTTTTGAACTGCTTTTTAAGTTTGGATTATCCGTGTAAATGTTTACTTCGCTGATTTTGAATATTTCAAAAGGTTTTGAAACTAAAGTATCCCCTGAACGATAAGAATAATTGCCAATAAGTAAATTGATATTAGCTTTATCTCCGGTTGAAATGGTATCCACTTCATAACTGATATAATTCTGCTGAAAATTATACACACCATTGTTTCTGAAATAAGCCGTCAATCGATTACGTTCCTCTTCAAACTTACTGGAATTGTAAATTTCACCTTTTTTAATGGAAGATTTATTTTCGGTTAATAAATAGAGTGAATCGAGTACCGGTGAATCTATTTTTTTGGTTATACTATCAATAATATAGGGGTTTCCTAAAGTAACGGTATAAGTAGACTTCACTTTTTTTAACCCAACAGAATCTGTTTTTTCCGTTGCCGTTACCTTAAAATAGCCTTCATTAAAATAATATGATTTTAATTTATACAGCGATTTTTTAGTTCTGAGTTCATCAATTAAAACAGGGGCTTCACCATTACTTTTTAAAAATTTATGAATGCCACTATACCAAAATGATTCTCCTAAACGATACACTTGTTTTTCAGACAATAGCCTTGAAGTTCTTTGAAATCGAAGGGTATCCTTTATGAATTTTTCAGCAAAAAGAGAATCAGGATTCGGACTTGCCCAATTATAAACATATAGACTAAATGGTAATTTTAAAAACTGTGTGTTTGGCTTTTGACCGATTAAATTGATAACCTCTTCCTTTTTAACGGTTTTACCATCTACAATAAGTTCAGTGTGTACCAATAGATTTTCACCGTTTGGGACTCTTTTTGTAGAATCACAAGCGTATAATAGTACTATAATTAAAATTATAAATGATATTTTTGCAGAAATCCTTTTCAATGGGGAAATAATTTTAATCCAAAAGTACATTTTTTTATGCTTAGTAAAAATCAAATTAAACGAATTACTAGTTTACAGCAAAAAAAGTATAGAAATGAGTACCAACTTTTTATTGCAGAGGGTATAAAAGTTATTCAAGAATTGTTCCAATCGCAATATATTGCCGAGCATTTTTACACAACAAATCCTGATTTGTCTATTTCAGCGGCTCCTATTCCTGAAATTATAGCCGAATCTGATTTGAAAAAAATCAGTTGCTTGAAAACGCCTAATGATTGCTTAGCGGTTTTTAGAATACCAAAACAAAAACCAATTAATCTAACTGGATTAGTTGTTTGTTTGGATGATGTTCGCGACCCCGGTAATTTAGGTACAATTATTCGTTTGTGTGATTGGTTTGGTGTGGAACAACTTGTTTGCTCACCGGAAACCGCGGATGTTTATAATCCGAAAGTTATTCAAGCAACCATGGGTTCGATAAGTCGAGTAAATTTGGTTTATACAGATTTGTGTAAATTCTTAGAAAACACTATTTTACCTGTTTATGGGGCCTTTATGGAAGGTAAAAACGTTTATGAATCAACTCTTCCTGAAAAGGCAATTTTAGTTTTAGGAAATGAAGCAAATGGGATTAGTAAATTAGTGGAAGCAAAAATTTCTTCAAAAATAAGTATTCCACGTTTTGGGCAATTACAAAAAACGGAAAGTTTAAATGTGGCAACTGCCTCAGCCATTTTGTTAAGTGAATTCAGAAGAAATTTTAGTGAAAAGTAAAATTGATAAATATTCCTCTTGTTTTCATAGATTCTACAGAAGATGTCCATGGGCTGTTTGGGTCGTTGTCACGAATTAGTTCATCGTTCAAACTGAAAACCCCTCTGATAGAAGGTGAGAATTTAAAATATTCCAAATATAGGTCAATTCCCAGACCAACTTCATAAAAGTTTGTCCATTGAATCATTCTAAAACGGTTGTTTGAATTATCATCCGTAGATTTCGAATTACTGGATAAGTTCAAAGCGGTTGAAAAGCCACCTACTAAATAAGGTCTGACATTACCTGTTCTGACTGAAGAAAATTTTAACAACAAAGGGAAAAAGATATAAGTTGATTTCACTTGTCTTAAATAATCCACTTTCTCTTCAAATCCGGGGAAAGTTAAGTCTCTTTGTGTATAATATAAACCGGGCTCAAAGCGTAAGTTTAAAAATTCATATAAACGTAAATCCCCAACTAAACCCACATTAAATCCAATAGAATTATTTACTAAAATTTCTTCAGATGGAGAATTCTGATCAATTTTGAAATCTAACGAGTTAAAACCTAAAAAATAACCCCAATGGACGCGTTGTTTGTCGAAATTTTCTAAGTGAATAATGGGGTCTTTACCAAAAGTTCCTTTAAATTGAGCCTTTGTTTGATAACCTGCTAATATGATGATAAGAATAATAAATTTTCTCATTTTACTTTTTAGATGCTGAATAAATTGTTGCCACTCCAAATGTTTGCGGAAGTGCTACTACGTCTATAAACCCAATTTTTCTCAAAATATTGTTTAAGGCTTCTCCGTATGGAAAAACGGAAGCCGACTCTGATAAGTAAGCATAAGCTGAATTGTCTTTTGAAAATAATTTACCTATAAGAGGCAAAATGTTTTTAGAATAGAATTTATAACCTTGTTTGTATGGAAATTTTTCCGGTACTGAAGTTTCTAAAATGACAAAAATTCCATTTGGTTTTAATACTCTTAAAATTTCTAAAAGCCCTTTTTCTAAAGTTTCAAAATTCCGAACTCCAAATGCAACTGTAATCGCATCAAATGTATTGTCATCAAAAGGCATTTTTTCTGAATCACCTAAAATCATTTCTATTTTACCGGATAAGTTTTTTTGAGCAATCTTTTTACGGCCCACATCAAGCATTCCTGCAGAAATATCTAATCCTACAATCTTGGTTGCATTTGTTTCCGACATCAACAAGGCTAAATCACCGGTTCCAGTAGCAATGTCTAAAATTGTATCCGGATTTGTAGATTTTACCATGGCTAGAACTTTTTTACGCCATTTTATATCTGTTCCAAACGATATTACTCTGTTCAAACCATCATAATTTCCGGAAATGGCATCAAACATTTGTGCTACTTGTTCTTTTTTGCCTAAGTTGGAATTTTTATAGGGTGTGACAGTTTTAGACATACTCAAAATTTTAGGCAAATATAAACTATTCTGTAAGTATAGCAATAATGATTAAATTTAAATTGTTTAATTATTTTCTATTTTAGTTAGACAATACATCACTAAATTTAGTGATATGTAAAAAATCACTAAAAGTGGGTATTGTGTATGTATTTGTTATTGTGCAATTTTACAACATGAATCAAATGTTAAACATCATGTTATCAAGAGTTATGAAAGCTGAACTAAAATGGATACTACTGGCACTAGTTATCACATTTCTTCTTGTTAGCATTATCAACAATTTCGCTCTAACGAGCGGAGTTGAAGTTGGGGTGCCGCAAACGTTCTTAGGGTTAAATTTGTTTTTGGAAATTTTAGTTTTTTTCGCTTTTAGTACCTTTGTGGTATTTGGTATTAAAGGCTTCTTTGAGATGTATTCTCAAAGGTTTGCCAATGTCGTGATCTTCATTTCTGGAGTTTTCTTGGCAGTGGTAATTTTTATATTAAGTTATCAGATATTGCTACTAGAATAAGCTGATTCTAAAACATGAAAACATTGATTCTGAACATCCCGATTTATCGGGATGTTTTTTTTTATTTTCGAATGTAAGTCTGATAAGTAAAATCTATGGAATGTTTTTCATCTTTTGGATGATATTCATCTTGAATTAGTTCCCAACTGGCTAGGGAGATTTCCGGGAAATAAGTGTCAGCATCAAAAGATTGATGCACACGGGTAAGTTCAATTTTATCTGTAAATTGAAGTGTTTGTTTATAGATTTCGCCTCCACCAATGATAAACGCATCCTGACTTTTCGGAATAAGTTCTAAAGCTTTTTCAATACTATTAACAACTAAAGTTCCTTCGGGATGATATTCTTTTTGCCGGGTTATTATAATATGAGTACGATTGGGTAAAGGTTTTGGAAAGCTCTCAAACGTTTTTCTACCCATGATGATATAATGTCCGGAAGTAAGTTGTTTAAAGCGTTTAAAATCATCCGGTAAGTGCCACATTAAATCGTTGTCTTTGCCCAAAGCATTGTTTTCTGCCGCAGCAGCAATCATGATAATCATATAGAAGTATTATTTCTAGTGTTCAATTCGTCTTCAGCCTTTTGTTCTAATTGTTTAATTCGTTGTTCCTGTTTTGCGACCAATCGATTAATTTGTTCTCTTTCCCATTCTTTATTCATAAATCGGTCAGTAATATACACTTTAATAAAATGAAGAATAAACAAGAAAAACCAAATAGTAACTGCCCATAAATACCAACCCTCAAAAGGTTGGATATCAAATAATTTCTCAATTATCAAGAAAAACAAACTTCCAATAAGGAATAAAACAAAATGAAAATACAATCTCTTTTTTTGTTTCAATCTTCTACGGGCATATTCATATTTTTCGTGTAGTTCTTTATCCATTTCCATGAAATTGTTGTTTTTTGGTTTTTAAAGGTACTATTTTTTAAAAAATAAAAAAAAGATATTTACACATAATGAAATACGAAACCGTTTTCCTGTTTATAAAATGTAAACTAAAGTGTTATAAATTAATAATATAACTTTTTTTTGCTATTGTTTTTGCTAATATGATAAAAATATACTTAACTATTTGATATTCAATATTGTCTTTGTTACTTTGTACCATAATTCTAAAAATTAGATAGTTATGGCAATTAAGAAACAATTTATAAAAACGAAACCGGTTTGTAAAGTAACTTTTTCAATCGAAGCAAAAGACGCAACTACAGCAGCTGTGGTTGGAGATTTCAATAATTGGAATCCGGCAGTAGGTGAATTAAGCAAATTAAAAAATGGTACTTTCAAAGCAACATTTGAATTACCTGCTTCAAATTCGTACGAATTCCGTTATTTAGTTGATGGTCAATTTGTTAATGATACAGAAGCAGATGCTTACAAATGGAATGATTTTGCTGCTGCAGAAAATAGTGTGGTAGCCGTTTAATTTTGTTTTTATAGTAAAAATTTAATCCGTTTGAGTTTTCAAGCGGATTTTTTATGCTTTAAACTGCCACAACTCCTTTTATATGCGGATGTGGGTCGTACCCTTCCAATGTAAAATCATCAAATGTAAAATCGAAAATGTTTTTAATTTCCGGATTCAAAATCATTTTTGGTAATTGTTTTGGTTCACGGGAAAGTTGTAATTCAACTTGCTCAAAATGATTATTGTAGATATGTGCATCGCCAAAAGTGTGAATAAATTCTCCCGGTTGTAAATCACAGACCTGAGCTATCATTAATGTAAATAGGGCATAAGAGGCTATGTTGAAAGGAACTCCCAAAAATATATCAGCACTGCGTTGATATAATTGACAACTCAATTTGCCATCCGCTACATAAAACTGAAAAAAAGCATGGCAAGGAGGAAGTGCTGCTTTACCATTAGCTACATTTTCTGCAAACGATTTGGATGTGTCAGGCAAAACAGAAGGATTCCATGCAGAAACTAACATTCTGCGGCTATTTGGATTTGTTTTTAACGTTTCGATTAATTCGCTGATTTGATCGATTTCTTCACTGTTCCAATTTCTCCATTGATGACCGTAAACAGGACCTAAATCACCGTTTTCATCAGCCCATTCATCCCAAATTTTTACGCCGTTTTCTTTAAGATAATTTATGTTTGTATCACCTTTCAAAAACCATAATAATTCATAAATAATTGATTTTAAATGTAATTTTTTGGTTGTCACCATAGGGAAACCTTCATTTAAATCAAAACGCATTTGATAACCAAAAACACTCTTAGTACCGGTTCCGGTTCTATCACCTTTTTGAGTTCCGTTTTCTAAAACGTGTTTTACTAAGTCATGATATTGTTTCATTTTGTTATTCTTTCTAATTATCCAATTATCATTCCTGCAATAGTAGCCGAAAGCAAAGAAGCTATGCTTCCGCCAATTACAGCTTTTAAGCCAAATTCTGAAAGTGTTTTACGTTGTCCGGGTGCTAAGGAGCCAATTCCGCCAATTTGAATTCCAATAGAGGCAAAATTTGCAAATCCACATAACATGTAAGTAGCCATAATTACCGACTTATCATAGGTAAAATGGATAGCATTTGCAGCGTTTTTTAATTCGGCTAATTGAATATATCCTACAAATTCTGAAGCCGCTAGTTTTATTCCAAGTAGTTGTCCCATCAACATCACATCTTCTTTTGCAACACCAATTAACCACATTAATGGAGCAAAAACAATTCCTAATATTGTTTCTAAGGAGAATTTAGAATAAGGTGTGTTATCTGCAATTATTTCATTCAAACCAGTTAAACTCCCTATTTTGCCTAGTCCGTAATTAATCATTGCAATAAAAGCAATAAAAACTAATAACATGGCTGCAACATTGGCAGCCAATTTTAATCCTTCGGTAGTTCCGGTAGCAATGGCATCAAGTATGTTTGAGCCAATTTTGTCTTTAGAAACTTCTACGTTGGTATCGATTGATTCTGTTTGTGGGAATAACATTTTTGAAACGACAATAGCTCCTGGTGCAGCCATCACAGATGCGGCCAATAAATGTTTGGCAAAAACTAATCGCAATTGAGGGTCGTTACCACCAAGAAAACCAATATATGCAGCTAAAACACCACCGGCAACAGTGGCCATTCCGCCGACCATGACTAAAAGAATTTCGCTTTTATTCATTTTTTCTAAATAGGCCTTAATCATCAAAGGAGCTTCCGTTTGTCCTAAAAAGATGTTTCCTGCTACTGATAAACTCTCTGCACCGGAAATGTGTAATAGTTTAGACAGTAACATTGCTAAACCTTTAACAACAATTTGAATTATTCCCAAATAAAATAATAAAGAAGTTAAAGCAGAGAAGAATATAATAGTTGGTAAAACCTGAAACAAAAAAATGAAACCGAAGTTATCTACATTCATCATTCCACCCAATAAAAACTCGCTTCCAGCTCTAGTAAAATCTAAAACTTTGACAAATAATCCGCCCACAAATTCAAATAGTGATTTTACAAAACCCACTTTTAGCACACCAATTGCCAATATTAATTGAGCAAAAATACCAATCCCAACTGTTTTCCAATTTATTGCTTTTTTGTTGGCACTAAAAACATAAGCTAAAGCTAAAAGTGAAAGCATGCCTAAAATTCCTTTCCAAATACTGGTCACGGATAACCCTTGACTGGCAATTAATTTGGCTTCTGTTGGGGTAGTTTTTATTTTATTAGAAGCAAAAAATGAATAAGCTTTGTCTTTTGATTTTAAAGTTAAAATCGAATCAGATTTTGTTTGAATTGTAAATCTTTTTGTTGGAGCATCCGAACCATTTTCAAATAAAAAAAGGTAATTATCTTGTACAAGATAGTCCCCTTTTTGTATAATGCTGTCAGAGGTGATTTTCAATTCATATCCTCCTTCTTTCAATTCTAAAAAATCTGTTTTTGAGGAACTTAGTTGCCATTTTTTTTCAAGTTCTTGTCCTGTTAAACCTAAAGTAGAAAGCAAGATTATAGAAAGAAAAATTAAATTTTTATACATTTTCATTTGATTGTTAGGATAGGATTATTTTTTGTGGGGATTTACTATGATTCTTTTTTGGAAATTTCATCTCTAATTTTTGCAGCTTTTTCATAATCTTCATTTTGAACAGCTTCATTTAAGAGTTCATATAATTCTTGAACGCTTTTACCACTATAACTATCTTTTACAGTTGATTCTTCTAACCCAAAAGTTTCGGGATTACTTAAAACACCTTCATTTTCACCGCTTGGATTGTCTGGCTCCATGGAGTTCCCTTTTAGGTAAATGCCGGCCTTGTCTAAGATGTTTTTGTAAGTGAAAATAGGGGCATTAAACCGCAAGGCTAAAGCTATAGCATCGGATGTTCTGGCATCAATGATTTCTTCTATTTTATCACGTTCGCAAATAATACTGGAATAGAAAACACCGTCAACTAATTTGTGAATGATAACTTGTTTGACTACAATATCAAACCTGTCTGCAAAGTTTTTGAACAAATCATGCGTAAGTGGACGAGGGGGTTTTATTTCTTTTTCTAAAGCAATTGCGATAGATTGAGCTTCAAATGCTCCAATGACGATGGGTAATTTTCGCTCACCATCTACCTCATTTAAAATCAAGGCATAGGCACCGTTTTGGGTTTGACTATAGGAAATTCCTTTTATGGCTAGTTTAACAAGACTCATATAATATCAGTACAACGTATTCAGTACAAGGTACATACACTAAATTAATAATAAAAAAATGGACTATCTAAACAAAGATACAACTATCTCGATTTAGATAGCCCAATGAGGGCACAATTTATAAAAAATTATGAATTTTGAGCTTTAAATTCTTTTAATTTTTGAGTCAATTTTGGAACAATTTCAAAGGCATCTCCAACGACACCATAATCAGCCACTTTAAAGAAGGGTGCCTCAGGATCTGAGTTGATAACTACTTTAACTTTTGATGAACTGATTCCGGCTATATGTTGAATGGCACCGGAAATTCCAATCGCAATATATAAATTAGTGGCAACGGGTTTTCCGGTTTGGCCAACGTGTTCGCTATGAGGTCTCCAACCTAAATCTGAAACAGGTTTTGAACAGGCAGTTGCTGCTCCTAAAACAGTCGCTAATTCTTCTACCATTCCCCAATTTTCAGGCCCTTTTAATCCACGACCGCCTGAAACAACTACTTCAGCATCAGCAATGGTTACTTTTCCGGTAACTTTTTCAACGCTTTCAACTTTTACATTAAAATCAGTATCATTTAAACTTGGTGAAAAATCTTCGGTTGATAAACTTGAATCGCTTTCCACTAAACCATAAGAGTTTTTAGCTAAACCTAACACTTTTACCTCAGTAGAAATTTCAGTTGTATTGAACGCTTTGTTTGAAAAAGCATTTCTTTTCACTTGAAAAGGAGAGGTGCTTAATGGTAGTCCAACAACATTCGAAGTATAGCCTGCTTCTAATCCTACAGCAACTAATGGAGCAAGATAAATGCTGTCTGTTGTTGAGGAAAGCACAATCACTTTTGCACCTTCTTTTTGGGCAGCTTGTTTGATGGTATCTGCATAAGCTTTTGCATTAAAAGCGGCCAATTTGTCGTTAGTGACTTTTAATACTTTGTCAACTCCGTATTTTGATAATTCTGAAACATCAGAAGCATTTATTGTTACGGCAGTTACTGTTGTTCCTAATGATTCGGCTACTTTTTTAGCATAAGAAGCTAATTCGAAAGCTACTTTCTTGAATTTTCCCTCAGCCGATTCTGCATATATTAATAATGACATAATTTATATTTTAAGTGATGGATTTTAAATTAGATTAAATGTTTAGATAACTTTAGCTTCGTTGTGTAACAAACTTACTAATTCATCTAAATTATCAGCACTTACTAATTTTACTGCTGATTTTGCTGCCGGTTTTTCGAATTTTACGGCTTTAGTGTTTAGTGCTGCTCCAACAGGTTCTAAAACAGTTAAAACTTTAGTTCGAGCGGTCATAATTCCTCTCATGTTTGGAATGCGTAAATCTTTTTCTTCTACCAAGCCTTTTTGACCACCGATAATCAATGGTAACAAAGCAGAAATAGTTTCTTTTCCACCATCAATTTCACGGATTGCTTTAGCATTTGATGCATCAACTTTTATGTCAATACAAGCATTTACAAAATTGTATCCTAACAAACCGGCAATCATTCCGGGAACCATTCCACCATTATAATCTAACGATTCTTTACCGCAAATAATTAAATCATATTGCCCTTGTTTAACAACTTCTGCTAATTGTTTTGCAACAAAAAAACCATCTGTAGGATTAGCATTAACACGAATTGCTTCATTGGCACCAATGGCTAAAGCTTTTCTTAATGTTGGTTCAGTATCTGGGCCACCAACATTGACAACTGTTACAGTTGCTCCCTGTTGTTCTTGAAACCAAACAGCTCTTGTTAAACCAAATTCGTCATTTGGATTGATTACAAATTGAACACCGTTTGTGTCAAATTCTGAATCGTTGTTGACAAAATTAATTTTGGATGTAGTATCAGGCACATGACTGATGCAAACTAATATTTTCATATAAAAAGTTTAGATTATTTTTCGGGTACGAAAGTACAAATAATATTTCTAATTTTAATATGCGTGCATAATAAATTTTCAGTATTATATCGTTTTCGTTGCTATTAATAATTCTTTTATTTATGTAATTAAATTTTTTCAATAGGAAAATTACAAATTGTTGAAAATGAAAAATTACAAAAAGCCAATTATTTTACACTAAAAATATGCTTTAAAGTGATTTTTAATTTTTATTTTTGCGTTTCGATTTAAAGTCTTAAAAGAAAATTTCTATATGAGAACAATTCAGTTTAGAGAAGCGATATGTGAAGCAATGAGTGAAGAAATGCGTCGTGATGAGAGCGTTTATTTAATGGGAGAGGAAGTTGCAGAATATAATGGTGCCTATAAAGCTTCTAAAGGAATGTTAGATGAGTTTGGTCCAAAACGAGTAATTGATACGCCTATTGCAGAACTTGGTTTTGCAGGAATCGCGGTAGGTTCAGCGATGAATGGTTGTCGTCCGATTGTGGAATTTATGACATTTAACTTTTCTTTAGTTGGAATTGACCAAATTATAAATAATGCGGCAAAAATGCGTCAGATGTCAGCCGGACAGTTTTCAATGCCAATGGTTTTTAGAGGTCCAACAGCTTCTGCAGGACAGTTAGCAGCCACACACTCTCAATCTTTTGAAAGTTGGTTTGCGAATACACCAGGTTTAAAAGTTGTAGTACCTTCAAACCCTTATGATGCAAAAGGATTATTGAAATCGGCCATTCGTGATAATGACCCAGTAATTTTTATGGAGTCAGAGCAAATGTATGGTGATAAAATGGACGTCCCAGAAGATGAATATACCATTCCATTAGGAGTTGCTGATATTAAAAGAGCAGGAACAGATGTAACCATTGTTTCTTTTGGTAAAATCATTAAAGAAGCATTTACAGCTGCGGATGAATTAGCGAAAGAAGGAATATCTTGTGAAATTATCGATTTAAGAACGGTTCGTCCGATGGATTATGATGCTATATTAACGTCTGTTAAAAAAACAAATCGATTAGTAGTTTTAGAAGAAGCTTGGCCATTTGCTAGTGTTGCTTCTGAAATTACGTACATGGTTCAGGAAAAAGCATTCGATTATTTAGATGCTCCGGTTCAACGAATTACCACTGCCGACACACCGGCTCCTTTTTCACCGGCTTTACTAAAAGAATGGTTGCCTAATTCAAATGATGTGATTAAGGCAGTAAAAAAAGTTATGTATAAATAGAAATATTATCTACTATATATGAGACTTCATCAACTCGATTTTGATGAAGTTTTTTTTTAATTTGCTATGAAATTATATTCTGTTCTCTTACTTTTCATGTTGTTTTCTGCTTCTTTGTTTGCTCAAACAAAAGTGAGCGGAGTAGTTGTAGATGAAAAAAATGACCCTATTCCATTTGCAAATGTTTATTTTAAAAATTCTTCAGAAGGAGTTATTACTAACGAGAATGGCCGTTTTTATCTTGAATCTGCCAAAAATCACGCTGTTTTAGTTATTTCTTTTATTGGATATACTCCTAAAGAACTTGTTTTAGAAAAACAGGTTACATACAACCTTAAAATTAAATTAGCGGAAGGGGAAACACTTCGTGAAGTTGTGTTGGTTTCCGGTAAGTTATCTAAAAAAAATAATCCGGCAATTGATATATTACGAAAAATATGGGAACGCAAACGCAAAAATGGATTGCGGCAATTTGAACACTATCAGTATGATAAATATGAGAAAATCGAATTCGATTTGAATACAATTGATAGTGCTACTATGAAATCAAAATTGTTTAAGGGAATGGAATTTGTTTTTGAGCAAATGGACACTTCAGCAATAACCGGAAAAACGTATTTACCTATTTTCATAAATGAATCTATTTCTGAGGTCTATGGAAATAATTTGACTAAAAAAGAAAAAGAAATTACGAAAGCCAATAAAAATTCCGGATTTAGCAACAATCAACAAGTCATTGCTTTTGTTAAAGATTTATATGCCGATTATGATATTTATGATAATTATTTGAAGTTTTTTGATAAAGATTTTGTCAGTCCTTTATCTCGCACCGGAATTGAAGTTTATAATTATGCTCTTACGGATAGTATGTTTATTGATAACAAATGGTGTTATAATATTGTTTATTATCCCCGACGAAAAGGAGAACTCACTTTCAAAGGTGATTTTTGGGTGAATGATTCTACGTATGCCATAAAGTCAATCAATATGGCGGTTACTAAAAGTGCAAACATTAACTGGATTAAAGAAATTTACATTGAACAGGAATTTGATGTGGTAAATGATTCCGTTTTTCTTTTAAAAAGAGATCATATGATGTCTGATTTTGCTTTCAATAAAAAAGAAGAATCACAAGGGGTATATGGAAAAAGAACTACTCTTTATAAGAATCACAAATTCAATGAGGAAAAACCTAAAGAGTTTTATAAAGAGGAAATCAATTTTATAGACAATTCCGTTTATAATAAACCGGATGAATTTTGGGCTGAAAACAGATTTGAAAGTTTAAGTAAAGATGAGTTAGGGGTTTACGAAATGTTAGATACGCTGCAGACGGTCAAAAAATTCAAACAGATGTACAGATTGGTTTCCATTTTGGGAAGCGGCTATATAGAATTTAATAAATTTGATTTCGGACCAATTTTTTCCACCGTTGGTTATAGCGATGTGGAGGGATTGCGATTTCGAGTCGGAGGACGTACATATTTTGGCAGAAATGACCCTTGGCGAATTCAAGCCTACACCGCTTATGGTTTTAAAGATAATCAGGTAAAATACGGTTTGTCGGGGAAAATCTTGGTAAACCCTAAAAACCGTTTGATTTTAGAAGGTGGAAATCGAAGGGATATCGAACAACTTGGTGCAAATTTAACCACTACAAATAATGTGCTCGGCAGAAGTTTTGCTTCTACCGGACTTTTTATGAGTGGTTCAAATACGAATTTAACGAGTATCAATTTAAGTACCTTGTCGATGAATATTGAACCGGTGAAAAATTTAACGTTTGAATTTGGACTAACCTACCGAACATTGAAATCTGCCTCGGAAACATTCAGTCTGGATTATTACACCGATGCTTCGCGAACAACAGTTCAATCGGATGTAAAACAATCAGAAATGACCTTTTCAGTTGATTACACTCCCGGTCGTAAATCTATCGGGTATGGAGTGGAACGTGCTGTTGTGGACAGTCCGTACTCTCGTTTTTTTGTTAGCTATAACAAAGGATTTAAAGGGGTTTTAGAAAGTGATTTCGCCTATGATAAACTTCAGTTTTACTTCAAAAAACCAATTTTAGTGGGCGGATTTGGTCGTTTAAACTTAATTACAGAAGCGGGTAAAACATTTGGTGCTGTTCCGTTAGGTTTGCTTAGTGTTATTCCCGGAAATCAATCTTATTTTATTATTGATAATACCTTCAATAATTTAAATTTTTATGAATTTGTATCAGATCAATATGCCACATTTCAGTTAGAACATCATTTTTTAGGAAGGTTATTTTCCAGAATCCCGGGTGTCCGTAAATTGAATTTAAGAGAAATAGTAAGTATAAAAGGAGTTGTAGGTTCTATCTCAGAAGAAAATGTTCAATTAAATGCCTCTACATTAACTTATTTAGCTCCTGAAAAACCCTATTGGGAATATGGATTTGGTGTGGGCAATATTTTCAAAGTATTCCGAATAGATTGTACTTGGAG
>JAKLIC010000170.1 GCA_022709825.1 Bacteroidota bacterium
TGAGGAATATCAAAAATCCCGTAAACCCAATGCCGATGCCATTGCCGAACTTTCCTATCGCAATTTCATGGAAATGAGTGCCAAAACTGCCGATGAGAAATTCTTATTGCAAAAGAAAATTGAAAAATGGTTTTCTGACAAACATCCTGATTTATGGATGCCGTTGTATAGTAGGGTAACATTTAGTTTGCAACCCTATTCCGAAGCTTTAGCCATTGGTGATTTTCAAAACAAAATCATGGAAGAAGTGATGCAAATGGAGAATATTGAGGCAATTTGGGATAGTGAAACGGTTGAACAGAAGATTATTTCGTTGTTGAACAAAAAATAGTTTTACTCTTCCCGATGTACCTTCTCAAAATCAAAAGCAGGTTTGCAAATAGCAATATATTCACATACTTCATCAAACGGATTGGAATATTGAACGCGAGTGTTTTTATCAATTTTGATGGATTGACCAGCTTCTAAAACAATTACTTCGTCTTCAATTATAAATTGTTTTTTACCTTTAATGATATATGTATATTCGTCAAATTCTGGTGTTTGAAACGGCTCGCTCCAATGCGGCGGTGCAATCATATGAGCAATGGAAATTTCGTTGTTGCCATCAGAAGCTTTTCCGAAATGTTCTTCGATTAGTTTTCCATCGGTTGTTGGAACGATGAATGGCAATTTTTGAATATAATATTTTTTCATAATGTCTATTCTCTTTGTTCTTTTCTCTATTTTCTAAATATAAAATAAACCGCCAACACCAAAAGGCACATCCCAACAAAATGATTCCATTTAAAGGTTTCAGTTTTAAAGAAAAGCATCGAAAAAACCACAAAAATGACTAGTGTAATCACTTCTTGAATCACTTTTAATTGTAAAAGTGAAAATGGACCGCCATTACCTTCATAACCAATTCGGTTTGCCGGTACTTGAAAAAAGTATTCAAACAACGCCAATCCCCAACTGATTAATACAATCGTAATCAATCCGGCATTTTCAAACCATTTCAAATCTTTAAATTTCAAATGACCATACCATGCTAATGTCATAAAAACATTGGAAAGTATAAGTAATCCGATGGTGAAGAATCCTTTCATTTTTTAGTTCGTTTCTTGCTCCCCTTTCCTTTGGAGAGGGGCTAGGGGGAGAGGTTTTTACTTTTTAAACAGTTTACTCAAAATTCCCAAAGCTCCCCGAATAAAAGTAGCACTTGTCAGTACTTTTACAACTGCTTTTGTAGTTTGACTTTCCGGTTCACGACGAGTTGAGGTAGTAGTTGTTTTTTGAGCTTCTTTTTCTCTATTTGCCTCTTCGGCTTGCTTTGAAGCTTGTTCTTGTGCGGCATTAATTTTTTTTGTCAAAAGTTCGAAAGCACTTTCTCTGTCAATAACTTCGTTATACTTTTTAGCTAATTTTGATGTAGCAATATGCGAATCGATTTCTTGTGTAGTTAAGACATCCATTCTGCTCATTGGGGCACGAAGCATAGTAGCCGCTAGTGGTGTGGGAATACCTTTTTCATTCAATGCTGTTACAAAAGCTTCACCAATTCCTAGTTGCGTCAATACATCCTCCGTTTTATAATAATCGGAAAGTGGATAATTTTCAGCCGTCATTTTAATTGCTTTTCGATCATTTGCTGTAAAAGCTCTTAAAGCATGTTGAATTTTTAAACCTAATTGAGCCAAAACACCATTTGGAATGTCCATAGGATTTTGAGTGATAAAATAAACGCCTATTCCTTTAGAACGAATTAATTTCACAATCGTTTCTATTTGGTCTTGCAAAGCTTTGCTTGCTTGGTCAAAGATTAAATGAGCTTCGTCAATAAAAATTACTAATTCAGGTCTACCGGAATCGCCTTGTTCAGGCATAGTATTGTATATTTCTGCCAATAAACTCAACATAAAAGTTGAAAATAGTTTTGGTTTGTCTTGAATGTCGGTCAATCGGATTATGTTCACATATCCGTTTCCGTTTTCGTCTATTCGCATCAAATCATCGATATCAAAAGATAATTCCCCAAAAAAAACATCAGCTCCTTGTTGTTCCAATTCAATCACTTTTCTCAAAATTGAACCGGTTGAAGAAGTGGAAATTCTTCCATATTCTTTTTCAATTTCTTCTTTTCCCTCTTCGGTGATAAATTGTAAAACTTTTTTGAAATCTTTTAAATCTAATAATGGTAATGTATGATCGTCACAATATTTAAAAATTACAGAAACAACTCCACCTTGAGTGTCATTTAAATCTAATATTCTTGAAAATAAAACGGGTCCAAATTCTGAAACCGTTGCCCGTAACCTTACCCCATTTTGTTTAGAAATGGTCATTAATTCAACTGGAAAAGCTTTGGTTTCATAAGGTAGATTAATTTTAGCATGCCGTTCAGTAATAAAAGGTTGTTCAATTCCGGGCATCGCGATTCCTGAAAAGTCACCTTTAATATCCATCATCAACACCGGAATACCGTTTTTTGACAATTGTTCGGAAAGAACCTGAATCGTCTTCGTTTTTCCCGTACCTGTTGCTCCGGCAATCAATCCGTGACGATTTAAGGTTTTTAAGGGAATATTGATATGTGTATTTGGAATGGCTTCTCCATTTAAAATTGCTCCTCCTAAGGTTATAAATTCACCTTTACAAGTATATCCTTGATTGATATGGGCACTGAATTCTTCTACTTTACTCATCGTATTAGTTTTAATAATCAAATGTAACAAAACCAATTCTAAATCTGAAACTATCATTTTCAAATTTTCAAATTATTACATTTTCAAATTAACTATCTTTGCACTCAATTTCATTAAAAATGCTTCAAAAAGAAACCCAATTAGCCGTTGAAAAAGGAGAAAAACTTCCACTTATGGAAGAATTTTACACCATTCAAGGCGAAGGATATCACACTGGAACGGCTGCTTATTTCATTCGAATCGGTGGTTGTGATGTAGGTTGTCATTGGTGTGATGTTAAAGAGAGTTGGAATGCTGAACTTCATCCGCCTACATCAACAGATTTAATTGTTTCAAACGCAAAAAAATATGCAGATACGGTAGTGGTCACAGGAGGAGAGCCTTTAACTTGGGACATGTCTATTTTAACAAAGAAGCTAAGAGATTCAGGAATAAAAATTCACATAGAAACCTCTGGTTGTTATCCCGTTACAGGTTTTTGGGATTGGTTTTGTTTGTCTCCAAAAAAAAATAAATTGCCGGTTAAAAGTGCCTATGATATTGCCAACGAATTGAAAGTGA
>JAKLIC010000171.1 GCA_022709825.1 Bacteroidota bacterium
AATACAGAATATTGCCATTTTATGCAAGAAAATTACATAAAAAAAACCGTCTCAAGTTGTGAGACGGCTTCTTTTTTGTTTTTAATAAATACTTTTCATTCCTTTATACACCTTAATCCTACTATAGTGAAATTACAACAACTGTTACTCAATAGTAAAAAACAGCAAAAAATACTTTTATCAACAGATAATTTCAAGTCTGAAAATGCTAATTTAGTTTTAGCTTTTGCACAAAGAACATTATTAGAAAAAGTTTGTCCTTTTGATTTGTTAAAAGAAATTTATCCCAATGCTCAAATCATACTTTGTTCCTCTTCCGGGCAAGTTTCAAATAATTGTACTATAGAAAAGGGAATTGTAGTTACAGCAATTGAATTTGATAAAACAAAAATTATAGCAACTGAATTTGATATTTTAGCTAACAATAATATAGATGACCTAGGTGAAAAGATTAAAGAGGAATTATTTTCAAAGGATTTAAAATCTGTTCTTATTTTATCAGAAGGAAGTTTTATCAATGGTACTGAACTTATTAATGAGTTAATTAAGCGAACTAATAAATTAATACCAATTTTTGGTGGTTTAGCAGGTGATGAATTCAGTTTTGAAAAAACTATAGTTGGTTTAAATGCAAACGCTTCATCTGGAAAAATTGTAGCGGTAGGTTTTTATGGTGAGCATATTCATTTTGGATATGGTTCTGAAGGTGGTTGGGGCGATTTTGGACCGGAACGAGAGGTAACTTTGTCTGATAAAAATGTTCTCTATAAGATAGGTGATCGTTTTGCTTTAGATTTATATAAAGAATACTTAGGCAAATATGCAGACGAATTACCTGGTTCATCGTTATATTTTCCACTTTCAATGAAAGAGAATTGTGAATCAGCTTCAGTAGTTAGAACAATATTAGCTATAGATGAAGAAAATAAATCAATGACATTTGCAGGAAACATTCCCGAAGGTTCACTTGTAAGATTAATGAAAGGAAATATAGATAAACTCATTGATGCAGCATCAACTGCTGCCTTTAAAATTAAAACTACATCGAAAGAAAAAGTTCAGTTAGCACTTTTAGTGAGTTGTGTTGGAAGAAGAATAGTTTTAGGAGATAGAGTGGAAGAAGAATTGGAAGTTGTTAAAGATAATTTTGGTGAGAATACAATTTTATGTGGTTTTTATTCTTACGGAGAAATTTCACCAACACAAAAAAATGTAGCTTGTGAACTTCATAATCAAACAATGACAATTGCCACAATGTATGAGGATTAAAAGCTAAATGGACAAATCAAATTTACATAGACATCTTAACCGTCAGATAGATAAATATTTATCTGAAAATACTTTAAGGAATAATTCTGACCTTTCTTCTTTTATAAAAGTCATTAATCAGACTTATTTAAATTACGAAAAAGATGCTGAGTTATTCGAACAATCAGCCCGTCTAAATGATAAAGAATATTCAGAAATAAATAATAAATTAAAACAAGAAATAAGCAAAAGAGATTTATTTGAACTCAAGTTAATTGAAGCTATTAATCAGCTCAATGTTGATGGGGTAAAGTTGGAAGGAAAAGATAATTTATTAGACCTAATCAAAATTCTTAACCGAGAAATAGAAATAAAAAAAGAATTTCAAGAGCAATTAAATTCAGCTAAAATAATAGCTGAAAAAGCAAATGATGCTAAATCGGAGTTTCTATCTATCATGAGTCATGAAATAAGAACACCACTTAATGCTATTATTGGTTTGGTTTATATCATGGAAAAAGAAAATTCTTTGGAAAGTTTTCATGAAAACATTGAAGTTTTAAAGCATTCTGCACAAAATTTATTTCTCCTAATAAATGATATTCTTGATTTCAATAAAATTGAAGCCGGAAAGGTGGATATAGAAAAAATCCCTTTTGATTTTAAAGAACTAATCAAACAAATTGCAAAATCTTTGCAAGTTAAAGCGTCTGAAAATTTAAATACGATTCAAATAAATATTGATGTTGATTTTCAACCTAATTTAATTAGTGACCCTTTACGAATTAATCAAATTATTACCAATTTAGTTTCTAATGCGATTAAATTTACTAAAGAGGGTACAATTACCATTACGGTTAATCAAATCTCAATAATTAATGACATTTCAACATTTAAATTTGAAGTAAAAGATACTGGTATTGGAATTGATAAAGAAAATTTTCAAAATATTTTTCAAAAATTTTCACAAGCAGAAACAAAAACTTATAGACAATTTGGAGGAACAGGTTTAGGATTAGTAATAACCAAGAAGTTACTTGATTTATTAGAATCAGATATTCAATTTGAAAGTGAGATTGGTATTGGGACAAAATTCTATTTTACAATAAGTCTACCCATAAATAAACACTTTGATACAGTTGTTACAGATGATTTGCAAGAAAATTATAAAGAACAAGATCTACATGGAATGCGGGTGTTATTAGTAGAAGATAATTTGATTAACATTAAAATTGCTCAAAAAATAATGAGTCAATGGAATGTGGAAGTTGATTTAGCTGAAAATGGTCTTGTTGGTGTTGAAAAATTTAATTTGAATTCTTATGATGTTATTTTAATGGATTTATCAATGCCGGTAATGGATGGTTACGAAGCAACTTCATTAATTAGAGAAAAAGATAAATTAATTCCTATTGTTGCCCTAACAGCCTCAGCCTCATTTGGATATTTAGACAGAGCACTTCAAATTGGAATTAATGAATATATTATAAAACCTTTTAATCCGAAAGAACTCAATATGAAATTGAGAAAATATTATAAAGGTTAGTTTTTTTATATTTGGTTGCTTTAACAATATAAAATGTATGTTTTTTGTCAATATTATTATTGATAACTTCTTTTTTTTATTCTTTTATTTCCTATTGATTTCACTTACATTAGCAGAAACTCGATATTACCCAAAATGCAAGAACAAAATCAATATACCGAAGACAATATTCGTTCCCTCGATTGGAAAGAACACATCCGAATGCGACCCGGAATGTATATCGGGAAGCTCGGTGATGGTTCTTCACCTGATGATGGTATTTACATATTGTTGAAAGAAACATTAGATAACTGTATCGATGAATACGTGATGGGAGCTGGGAAAACTATTGAAGTTACCATCAAAGATAAATTAGTAACCGTCCGTGATTATGGTCGTGGAATTCCGCTAGGAAAAGTTGTTGATGTTGTTTCAAAAATGAATACCGGTGGTAAATACGATTCCA
>JAKLIC010000172.1 GCA_022709825.1 Bacteroidota bacterium
CTTTTACCTCAACGAATGTGACCTGTAACGGTTTAACAAATGGTTTAATTCAAGTAGCTGCATCTGGAGGAAATGGAGCATTGGAATATGCAATTTCTCCCAATTTAAACAGTTTCAGTGCTTCAAGTACTTTCAATAATTTAGCAGCAGGAAACTACACTGTTACTGTGAGAGATGCTCTTGGTTGTTCAGTCACATTGAATATCACAGTAACTCAACCGAATGCTCTAAATGCATCACTAGTTACTATGTTCCCGGATTTGTGTTACGGTGATAATGTTGGTGCTATTGAAATATCAATTGCTGGCGGAACGGCTCCTTATTCAACTAGCTTAAATAACGAAAATAACTATGTTGTTAACCAAGTTTTATTTGAGAACTTATCAGGAGGTCAATCCTATACTATTTATGTGAGAGACACTAAAGGTTGTACCTCTACTTTAGAAGTTGCCGTGAGTGGAGGAATAAGTATAAATCCGGGAATTACCATTACGTATGACTGTTTTGGAAGTGCTCAATTTAATTCCGTAAAAATTAAAGTAGGACAGGAAATTTCATCTCAGGTAACCTATTCATTAGATGGAGGTGCTTTCCAAAACGGAAATGTATTTACAAATCTTACAAACGGAAATCATACGATAACTATTCTTCACGCTCTTGGTTGTTCAGAAACGACTTCCTTTACTATTGAGAATTATATTCCAATTTCGTTGACTTTAGTAGAAAGTAATCTGAATCAAATTACAGCAACGGCAACCGGTGGAAGCGGAAGTTATACTTACTATTTGAATGGTGTGAATTATGGAGATTTGAATGAGCTTCAAATATTCGCAAACGGAACTTATACGGTTCTTGTTGAGGATAGTAACGGATGTACTGCTGAAGCACAAATTACGATGGATTTTATCGATATCGATATTCCGAACTTCTTTACGCCAAACGATGATGGTGATAACGATACGTGGGTTCCTGAAAATTTAGAAGGTTTCCCGAATGCAAAAGTTGAAGTATTCGACCGTTACGGTAGAATTATTGTTCAATTCGGAACGAAAGGATCTTGGGATGGAACATATAATGGCTCTCTTTTACCTACCGGAGACTATTGGTATACCATCACCCTTGACGGTGGAAGACAATTTGTTGGAAACGTAACCTTATACAGATAAAAATTTAATTTAATAACCAACTCCAAATAGCCACAAGTTTGGAGTTGGTTTAACCTAAAAAACCTACACCCATGAAAAAATTAGCCCCATTTTTCATTTTACTCGCTTTTTTAAACGGAAAAGCACAAGAATTGAACCTACCGGCCTTTACTCAGTATTTGGCTGACAATCCATTTGTAATTTCACCGGTATATGCCGGTATTGGTGATAATATTAAAATAAGAGCCAACGGATTGACGCAATGGGTTGGCATTAAAGATGCACCAAAAAACATGTCCTTAGCAGCTGATATGCGTATTGCTGATCGTTCAGGTGTTGGTTTGTATTTATATAGCGACCGCAATGGAAATACCCGTCAATCGGGAGCAAAAGTGAGTTTTGCTCATCACTTAGTTTTAGATAAATATGAAGATCAATATTTGTCTTTTGGTATTTCGTATAATTTAAATCAATTTCGAATTGAGATTGAAAATTTTACCGGTCAGGATGCCGCTGTTGTAGACGACCGTCGTTTAACCAACCACAATGTAGATGTTGGTGTATTGTATAGAATAAACGGATTCTATATCAGTGCTACTGCAGCCAATATTTTAGATAAAAATATCGATGTATTTAATGACATTGAACCGCTTGAATTGAGAAACTACCAATTATTTACTGGGTATAAATGGCGAAGTAATACCAATAGTGATTTTGAAGTAGAACCATCAGCTTTCTTTCAATATTTTGAAAGTGATAAAAGATCAACAACCGATTTGAATTTAAAGATGCGTTTTTATAACTTTGATGATTATTATTGGGCGGGGATTTCTTATCGTTTTTTGAATGATCAATTATTGGAGCCTTTAAACATTGGACCAATGTTAGGTTTAAAAAGAAGTAATTTTTATTTTGCTTATTCCTATCAGGTAACGCTGAACAAATTGATTAATTATAATTCAGGAACGCACATGATTACCATTGGACTAGATGTTTTCCAAGGAATCAGCAATTGTCCTTGTACCTATTAAAAACATAAAATTATGGGCACTATTCGGTTACAAAACATTCGTACATTTTCTTTTCATGGTTGTTTGCTTGAGGAAAGTAAAATTGGCTCTGATTATTCAATTGATTTAGAAGTAAAAACCGATATGCGAAAGTCAGCTATATCAGATGATTTACATGACACGGTTGATTATGTTTTATTAAACCGAATTGTGGTGGAAGAAATGGCCATTCGTTCGAAATTACTGGAACATGTAGCTCATCGAATTATTTCGAGAATTTTTAAAGAGATTCCTTCTATAGCTAGGGTTTTGATTGGGGTATCAAAACTCAATCCACCCATTGGTGGTGATGTGGAAGCAGTTACCATCCAAATGGAGGAATATAGAAGTTAATTTTGGTTAGCTTCGCCAGTCGCACTTTGATCTTGTGTCAAGTTTCAGTTTATTAATATAAAAGTTTTTTGACTTTAAACTTTTTAACTTTAAACTTTTTATTTACATTTGCCATCCATACATCAGGCGTTGTGGCCGAGCGGCTAGGCACCGGTCTGCAAAACCGTCTACCCCGGTTCGAATCCGGGCGATGCCTCTGAAACCTTCAAGGAAACTTGGAGGTTTTTTTATGCTAAATTTTTAGAAAAAATTAATTAAAGATAATGCAAAACCGTCTGCCCAGATTCTCCCGTTAGCAATCGGGAGGGCGATATCTCAAAAACAGATTTTTTTTTACTACGATTCGTTTTAATAAGAATCAATCAGAAATTCTAACATTAATAACACCGGCACTTGGAAAACAGCCTAATAAACTTTCAGTATAGTATATATTATGAATTTTAAACTCAGAGTTATTTTTTTGCCTTATAAGCTGTTTATATGTTTCTTCATTAATTTTGTTTCCAGATATTTCTAAATTTGTTTTATTAGAAAGCTCAATACTGAAACTTGATACATTCAACTTTATACCGGTTAATAGATCTTCAAAATAAACCGAAATTTCAGCATTTTGCAACTCTAATTTTTGTATAATAATAATACAGTCCTTGCAATTCCTGTTATTTATTCTACCTAGAGGGT
>JAKLIC010000173.1 GCA_022709825.1 Bacteroidota bacterium
GGCTTTCAGTTCAATATCTTGATAATAAAGTTCAGCTTTGTCGTATAAAGTGATTAATTTCTGCTTTTGATCAATTTTAGTGTATTTATCAGCTTTATATTTAATTTTATCTTCTAAAAGCGGTTTTTTCTTGTTAGGCTGTAAAGAATCGTTAATTACCGTGTCTTTAATCTGAAAAAAATCTTCATTGTTGATAATCAGGCTATCAACTGGTTTTTGAGCTTCAACCTTTAAGGTTTTATTTTGCAATTCCTGTGCACTAACTTTTGGAAATCCAATTGTTAGGAAAAATGCTGATAAAACGATATGAAATAAGTTTGTCCGCAAATGTTTTAATGCTATTTTTGTAAAATTATGGCTTGATTTTTGGAGTGCCAAACTTACATATAATTTTCGGTCAAAAATAAGTAAATAATAAAATTTAAAACCTAGAGTTTTAATTAAATTAACTTTTACAATGATGTACTTTTTAAATAAATTCAAATTTATCTTTTTTGCTGTTCTATTACTATCAACAGTAAATTTATTTTCCCAGACAAATACAAAATTTAAAGTTGTGTTGGACCCTGGTCATGGTGGAAAAGATTTTGGTGCTAATTATTATGGTTTCATAGAAAAAAATATTGCTTTAAAAGTAGCTTTGAAAGTTGGAAGAAATTTAGAAAAGCACAACGATATTCAAGTAATTTATACTCGAAATACCGATGTTTTTATTGAGTTGATGGAACGTGCGAGAATAGCTAACAGAGCAAATGCAAATATTTTCTTGTCAATTCACTGTAATGCTTCACCAAAAGGCGATGCTTATGGAACTGAGACGTTTGTTATGGGTTTAACCAAAAATGCTTCGAATTTGGAAGTAGCAAAAAAGGAGAATGCTGTTATTACACTAGAGAGCGATTATAAATTAAAATATGCCGGCTATAATCCTAATTCACCGGAGAGTGTAATTGGAATTACACTTTTGCAAGAAGAATATTTAGACCAAAGCATAACACTTTCCACTAAAATTCAAAATGAATTTACTAATAAATTAGACAGAAAAAACAGAGGTGTTAAACAAGGTCCTTTTTTAGTTTTGAATCAAACCTCCATGCCTAGTATATTAACCGAATTAGGTTTTTTATCTTACAAGCCTGAAGGAGAATATCTAAATTCTGATAAAGGTCAGGAAGAATTAGCCAAAGGTATTTCAGATGCTATTTTGAATTATAAAAAAGAATATTTTGGAGGCACCAATGTTATTATTGATGAAAAACCAAGTAAAGTGACAGATGAAAAAGTAGAGAAAGATACTCCAGTTGTTCAAAATAAAAGCAATACCAAAGAAGTTGAAAAACAAAAGGAAGTTATTACTAATGAGCCTATCCCGGACAGTAAAGGAATTACTTTTAAAATACAAATATCAGCCAGTGGAAAAAAACTAGATTTAGTTCCACAGAATTTTAATGGATTATCTCCAATTTCAGTTATTGACGAAAAGGGTTTGTATAAATATTATTTTTCTCAAACCTCTAACTATGACGAAGCTAAGAAATATCTATCGGAAGCAAAAAATAAAGGATATGAATCCTCTTTTATTGTTGCCTTTAAGAATGGAAATAAAATTAGCATTCAAGAAGCATTAAAAGCTAATTAAATATTTTTTATCTTAAATTTGCTAAAAACTAGAACAATTTTGAAATTAACGAAAGAAATAAAAACAGCAATACTAGTAATTTCCTCCATTTTGTTATTCATTTGGGGTTATAGCTATTTAAAAGGAACCGATATCTTAACAGATTATAATACTTTTTATATAGAATACAATGAAGTAGAAGGTTTGGTAAATTCATCCCCGGTTACTATTAATGGTCTTGTTATTGGAAAAGTGAAAAATATTAGTTTCATTAATATGAGTTCATGGAAACCTATGGTTGAAATTCAAATTAATAAAGAATATTCGATTCCTAAATCCAGCATTGCATTAATTTATGAACCCGGATTAATAGGAGGAAAGATGATTCAAATTGTTCCAGGAATTGAAAATCCATCTGTATTAGCCGAATCGGGAGATTATTTGAAAGGAGATATCAAAAGTGGTTTAACCGCACTTGTTTCAGAAAAATTACAACCACTACAAGAAAAAATTGAAAAAGTAATGGTGTCAACAGATATCTTGTTAAGCAATTTGAATGAAACTTTAGATGCTAACACAAAGCAAAATATCAAAAACAGCATTTCAAAATTTAGTGAAACTATGGCTGAATTTAGTGATATTTCGAAATCAGTGAATATTATGTTGACGGATAACAAATCAAAAATTAATAATTCACTAGCAAATTTTGAAAAAACATCCGGAAACTTTGCTAAAATTTCTGATTCTCTTGCTCAAGTTAATATTAAGCAAACCGTTCAAAATTTAGAAAAAACATTGGCCAATATTGATAAAATCATGGCCGATTTAGAGAATGGAAATGGCACTATGGGTAAATTATTGAAAGATGACAAAATGTATTCAAATTTCACAAAAGCTTCCAAAGAATTAGAACTTCTGTTAGAAGACTTACGATTGAATCCAACTCGATATGTCAATGTTTCACTATTTGGTAAGAAAAACAAACCCTATGTTGCTCCAACTGAAATAGATTCTACTAAAATTAAAAATTAGCAGTAAATGAGCTATTTAGATAATATTTTATTTTTGATAATCTTAAGCTTAGGCTTTGGTTATTTTGCCCTTAATGTTAAAAAAATTGTTCGAAACATTAAACTCGGACAACAAGTTAACAGAACAGATAATTCATCTGAACGATGGAAAAATATGACCATGATTGCCTTAGGACAGTCAAAAATGGTGAAACGTCCAATTGCAGGATTTTTGCATATTATAGTTTATGTTGGTTTCATAATTATCAACTTAGAACTATTGGAAATTGTTATTGATGGCTTGTTCGGCACACATCGAGTGTTTTCATTCATGGGTGGATTTTATAATGTTTTAATTGCTTCATTTGAAATACTTGCTGTTTTAGTTTTAGTTTCAGTTATTGTCTTTTGGTTAAGAAGAAATGTAATAAAATTAAAACGTTTTGTTAGCTCGGATTTGAAAAATTGGCCCAAAAGTGATGCAAACTATATTTTATATTTTGAGATAATTTTAATGTCATTATTTCTAATTATGAATGCA
>JAKLIC010000174.1 GCA_022709825.1 Bacteroidota bacterium
TCAGGCAATTCTTTTGAATTATCAGAAAATGCCATGAACTCATTTATTTGAATCAGGTTAGATTCTACTGCAAATGTTCCTTTTAAAATTTCAGAATCAGACAAGGCAAAATTTATCACATTTTCCATGTAACCATTCATCATGAAATCAGATTGCCCATAGTTTGCCTTAAAGTTTTTGAAATTCATTTTATCTTGATTAAAAACAAATTCGCCCTCTTTAATGATAAACGGTTTGGGCAAATAGTCAGAACTTGTTTTTATATCTCTCAGATAAAGAATGCCTTTATTTTCTAGTTTATTGTAGTTGCCATTAGTAGCGTCACTTTGTTTTCCTTTAAATGAGACATCCATTTTTGCATATCCGGATACATCTAACCCTTTTTGTGAAAATACTTTATATATTTTTTCAATATCTAATTCACCTTTCGCTTTTATATCATACGAAATATCTTCAAAATTTTGAAATGATGCATTCATTGCAATTGGTTTTCCTTCAAATTGGAGTGATGCCGGATTGATGACAAGAGATAAATCTTTTAATTGCCCCGTTTGATTTGATGCATTTGCTTTAAAATTTATGTTCTCAATAGGGTTAGGATAATAGGTTGATTTAATATGTCCATTTTTAAGCTCTAAATCTCCTTTGGTTATCGGAAATTGATTTTTTTCTTTATCATAAATTCCCTTTGCGACAATATCTGCTGTGAAAGTGCCTTTTAAATCCATATTTTGAATACCCAAAGCTTTATCCAATTTTGCTAAATCCATTTTAGAACGAATTCGGGCATCAATTTTCGGTTTTGAAAGTCCGTTAACAATTACATTTCCATTAAAAAAATCTTCCCCAACATCAAAATAAATGGAGTCAATTTTTACTGCCAATTGTTCTGGGTCTAAAGAAGGTAATTTAGTATCAAAATTCAAAAATATATTTTCGGCCGGAAAAGGGGTTTTTTGATGGGAGATATAACCATCTCTGATTTTCATATTGAAATGAACGTTTGGCATTTTATTTTCAGAGGCAATGTATTGTCCTTTCAACTCAAAGAATAAATCTGTCTTGCCCTTAATTTCCGTCTTATCTAACCATTTAATATAACTTGGTGGTAAAGCTGTAAAGAAGTCATTTAACTGACTGTTCTGAGATTTCACACTAAAATCTAAATCATATCCATTTTTTAAAAAGTTGAATTTTCCTTTAAATTCTACCGGTAATTTATTGATTTTTAAGTTATTTTGCTCAAATACTAGAGCAAGTGAATTGGTGTTTATTTTTGTAATTAATTCTGCATTAACTTTTTTGTTTTTTAAATATTGTTCGTTTTCAAAACTGAAATCAAACGACTCAATTTGTGCTTTTGTTTTCAAATCAAAAACTGCTTTATCCAAATCACCTTTACCCAGGTAATTAAAGCCTTTTGCGTTAATTAAAATTTTAGTAGATTGATCATCATAAACTAACCTAGTATTTTTGACATCTATTCGTTCCAACTTTAAAGATGCAGAGGTTGAATCTGAAACAGTTGCTGCTTCCTCTGAAACATAAACATTGTAGTTTGGCTCTCCTTTTTTGTTTACTTTGATTAAAATAGTGCCTTCTGAAATGAATATTTTATCGATTTTAATTTTTTCATCAAAAAAAACAGACTTTAAATTTATGCCAAATGCCACTTCCTTTGCAGCAATAAGCGTGTCTTTTTGAAATGGTGCAGATCCTTTTAATAAAAAATCATCCAATGATAAGGTTAACGAAGGAAAATGAGTAAAAAAGGACAGGTGAGTTTCTTTGAAACTTAATTCTCCATTAAGCTTCTCATTGGCAAACTTTTTTACTTGATTTGTTAATGTCTCAGGGAAAATTGTTGGCAACAAAAAAAGCAATAACAGTAGTGTTCCAAGAGATATTCCAGCTATTTTAACTATTTTAACTATGCGTTTTTTACCTGCTTTATTCATACTACGAAAGTATTCATAATCTATTAATTAGCAAAATATTAAAATAAAAAACCCAACTAAAAAGCTGGGTTTAATGGCATTATAATCATATTAACTAACTCAAATTTTAATTTTTAAGCAATTTCATTGATTTTTCACGGTCATTCTGATCTTTTACTTTCACGAAATAAATTCCTTTCGTCAAATCACTTACATCAAAACGATAGTTTGTATCAAAATCATTTTGAAATGTTTTAACCAATTGACCGGTTATTGAATAAATTTCAACTTTTACCGTTGGAACTGTCACAGAAAATGTTTCGGTAGTTGGATTAGGTGCAATAGCAATATCATCTTTTAATTCAAAAGTTTCGGCACTAAGCGTTGGTAATCTGTTTCCATAAACTTTAAACTCTCCCGGGGCTAATGCAATCTGTGCAGTTGTGCTGGTTACGCTTATTGGGGTATCCGTCATTAAATCATACCAAGTTCCTATATATGGGAAATCGGGTGTGATATTTTGACTGGCCACAGAAAAGTTTGCTAAAATAACTACATTTTTTAACTGTGTAGATGGCAATGAATTATTGAACACATAAATTCGTTGACGAATATTACTGCCATTTGGACTAATAGCATATTCACCATTAAATACCGGTTCATTTTTCTTTAAATTAATAAATTTTGCATAGGCATTGTAAACTGAATTGCGAAGTGCATCGCCTAACCAATTTTCAACCCATTGGGGCTGAGGCTTCGTGTCTAATTTACAATCTCCTGGAATAGCATCGTAATCTGTATTTACGGAACTGCCTCCTGAGCAAGTAAAAATAGAATCGTCCATCCCTAATTCTTGAAAATGCCAAATCATTTTAGGACCAGGAATTAAAATACTGGTAGCACCAATCGCCTTCATTCTTGGAATTGTATTGTTTAAGTTTCCACTCACCGGAGCTGTTCCTCCACCATTTCCAAAAGTTACTGCTTCATAAATAATTCTGTCTTTATCATGACTTTCGGCATAACCCATTAATCTTTTTCCGGTAAAACCTCTACTGACATGCCCCATTCTTGTTATATCAGCATTTGTTGAATTTCCACTGATAAGTTGTTTGTAAGGATTCCAAAGTTCTCCCCACATCATAACCCCTTTTCCTTCATTAATTCTATAATTTGCCCATTGTTGTTCTTCATTA
>JAKLIC010000175.1 GCA_022709825.1 Bacteroidota bacterium
TCCGGAATTTGATTTTTCCGATGTGAAAGGTCAGGAAAGTATTAAGCGTTGTATGGAAATTGCTGCTGCCGGAGGACATAACATCATTTTAATTGGTCCGCCGGGTTCGGGTAAAACAATGTTGGCAAAAAGATTGCCGAGTATTTTACCGCCTATGACCATGAAAGAAGCATTGGAAACTACTAAAATACATTCTGTAGCCGGAAAAACAAAAGAAGCAGGATTAATGAGCCAACGGCCATTTCGGAGTCCGCATCACACTGCATCCTCTGTTTCATTAGTTGGTGGAGGGAGTTATCCGCAACCTGGAGAAATATCTTTAGCTCATAATGGTGTTTTGTTTTTGGATGAATTACCTGAATTTAAACGGGAAGTTTTAGAAGTCATGCGTCAACCTTTAGAGGATAGAGAAGTAACGATTTCTAGAGCAAAATTTACGATTACCTATCCTTCTTCCTTTATGTTAGTTGCCAGTATGAATCCGAGTCCGAGTGGTTATTTTAATGATCCGGATGCTCCAATAAGTTCATCACCGGCTGAAATGCAACGGTATTTGAGTAAAATTTCCGGTCCTCTATTAGATAGGATTGATATTCATATAGAAGTAACACCCGTTCCATTTGAAAAATTAACCGAAACCAGAAAAGCGGAAAGCAGCGTTGAAATAAGAAAACGTGTTACCAAAGCGAGAGAGTTACAAACAGTCAGGTTTGATTCTATGCCTTCGATTCATTACAATGCTCAAATGAGTAGTAAACTGATTCGTGAGTTTTGTGTGTTGGATGAGACCTCATTACAATTACTGAAAACAGCAATGGAAAGATTAAATTTATCTGCCAGAGCTTATGATAGAATATTAAAAGTAGCCCGAACTATAGCTGATTTAGAAGCATCAGAATTGCTTAAACCGACACATATTGCCGAGGCAATTCAGTATAGAAGTTTGGATAGGGAAGGTTGGTTGGGATAAATTACAAGTAATTTTTTTAATCCACAAACTTGTAATATCGTGCTCCAATAAGTACTGGGTTTTCATTTTCGATGAAATCTAAAACAAACTCATTTTTGGGTTTTAAAACCGATTGTTTTAATTCTTTTTTATGTAGTTTTTCATAGGTTTCGAAGTCAATAGCGAAACAATTTTTGAGGTTTTCAAAAAGAGAAAGTTTTTCAATTTGTGATTTCCAATCAGGAGAAATAATTGCTTCGAAAACCTTTGATTTTGACCCACTACCATAAGCAATAAATCCAACTTTTTTATTGGTTAATGTTGTATTTTGTTGAACATGATAACTTAACGTAGAAAGTAGTCCTAAAAAGATTGAACCTGTGTAAATATTACCTACCTGTCCGGAAGCAATTTCGGAGGGATAGATTTTTTGGTTGATAAGTTCTAAATATTCCGGACTTTTAGTTAGGGCTTTTAATTTGTCCTTTTCTGTTTCACCCAATTGATTGGTTAACAATTCCGGATTTTCTTTGGAAAAAATTTCGACGAATGTTCTTCTGCCTTGAAAACAATAGGGTAGATGCATCAAAATGGATGACCAGTCTTTATAGATTTTTCCACTTTGTTGACTTTCATTTTTAAAATGAGTGTAGGCTTCCGTAATTCTGTTAATATAGCATTCATTAGAATATTGGCCATCAAAAACGGGTTGCTCTTTGTAAATGGTAACTTCGTTTTCTAACACATTTAACCATTCCGGATTATCATTTTTTTTGGTAATTTCTTCTTTAGAAAAATAGCGGCGTGGTTTAAAGAAATCAAAAACACCTTCAGTAGAAACACCCACTTCATTTGAAAAACTTAAAATCCTAGGATTTGAAGAAATTAACATCGCTATAGCTCCGGCACCTTGTGTATATTCTCCAGTGGAGTTTAAATCGTATTTGGCATTATCTGTGGCTATTACAATTGCTTTTTTAATAGGATTTAGTCTAACATAGTCCAAACAATTTTGTAATGCATCTACAGCTCCAATACAAGCAAAAGTTATATCTACCACATCACAATTGCGGAATGAACCTTGGCCTAGTTTACTTTCTAACAAATTAAGTACGTAAGAGGCAATTGGTTTTGAACTATCAACACCACTTTCACTACCTATATATATCCTTGAAATTGTTGTTGGATTACAATCTTCCTGCTGAATTAGTTTTAAGGCTGCATTTGCTGCAAAAGTAACTACATCTTGGTTAGCATCCGGGAAACTCATTTTTTGTAAACCCAAGCCTTTAGTGAGTTTTTCAGGCTCAATACCTCGATGTATTGCTAAAGTGGAAATAGGTAAATAAATTTTAGGAATATCGAAAGATATGCTGTCTATACCAACGTTCATGTTGAAAAATTTGATGGACAAAATTAAAAAAGAGCCTTTCAATAATTGATAAACAATTCATAAAAAATCTCTTTTTTAAAACGAATTACGAATGTTTTAAAAAAGGGAAGTTATTATTTTGAAAAGAACAATTTTTTAGTCTAAAACTGATTTTAATTCAATGTTGCAAAGGTATCGCCTTGTTTGATATCACCTGTTTTAAAACCTTTACCAAACCATTTTACACGTTGTTCAGAAGTTCCGTGAGTAAAAGAATCTGGAACAACATGGCCTTGCATCTTCTTTTGAATGGCATCATCACCAACTGCTTGAGCTGCACTTAAAGCTTCTTCGATATCGCCTTCTTCTAGGTATTTTTGGTTATAATGTGTCCATAAACCGGCATAAAAATCAGCTTGAAGCTCTAAACATACAGATAATTTATTACCTTCCACATCACTTACTTTTTGTTGTAGTTTACGAACTTCATCAGAAGTTCCTAATAGTGTTTGTACATGGTGACCTACTTCATGAGCAATCACATAGGCAATGGCATAATCGCCGCCTTTTGCACCAAAACGGGTTCGTAGTTCATCAAAAAAGTCTAAATCCATATATACTTTTTGATCTCCGGGGCAATAAAAAGGGCCTGAGGCAGACGAAGCTCCACCGCAAGCTGTTTGAACAGAGCCACGAAATAATACCATTTTTGGTTCAACATATTTTATACCATTTTCTTCAAATATTTATGCCAAACATCTTCTGTAT
>JAKLIC010000176.1 GCA_022709825.1 Bacteroidota bacterium
CTGATGGAGCTATATAAATGCCTTCTTTTAATAATCCGTGAAAGAATTTTTTAAAGGTTTCATTATCTCCCCCTTTAGCCGTTTGAAAATCAATAACCGGCGTTTCATTAAAATGGACAGAAATCATGGAACCGACTTTGTTAATTGTAAAAGCAATTTGGTTTTTAGTCAATACATCCCGAATTCCAGTTTCTAAATATGTTGTTTTTTCGTCCAAACGTTTAAAAATAGCATCATCTTGATTCAATTCGTTTAACATGGCAAAACCCGCTGCCATCGCTAACGGATTCCCGGATAAAGTTCCCGCTTGATAAACAGGCCCTATAGGAGATAAGTAATTCATAATTTCATTTCGGGCAGCAAAAGCACCAACCGGTAATCCGCCTCCAATTACTTTTCCGAAGCAAACAATATCGGCTTTGATTCCAAACAATTCTTGAACACCTCCTTTTGCCAATCGAAATCCGGTCATTACTTCATCAAAAATCAGTAATGCTCCATTAGCATCACAAAGTTTTCTTAAACCTTCTAAAAATCCATTCAAAGGTGGCACACAGCCCATGTTCCCTGCAACGGGTTCTACAATGATTGCTGCAATTTCATCTTTATTTGACTCAAAGAGTTGAGCTACACTTTGCAAATCATTATAATTGGCCAATAAAGTATCTTTCGCTGTACCTTGTGTTACGCCGGGACTATTGGGTATTCCAAATGTACTGGCACCACTACCCGCTTGAATCAAAAAGGAATCTGAATGTCCATGATAACAGCCTGAAAACTTGATAATTTTATCTCTTTTTGTAAATCCCCTAGCTAAACGAACAGCACTCATACAAGCCTCTGTTCCCGAATTTACAAAACGAATTTTATCAATATTTGGTACCATCGAAACAGCTAATGCGGCAATTTGTGTTTCCAATTCCGTTGGCATTCCGAAAGAAGTTCCAAGTTTAGCTCGTTCAGTTATTGCAGTAATCACGGGCTCATGAGCATGACCTAAAATCATTGGCCCCCAAGAGTTGATATAATCAATCAGTCTGTTTCCATCTTCGTCGTATAAATAAGCCCCTTTAGCACTTTTTACAAAAATTGGTGTACCGCCAACTCCTTTAAAAGCTCGTACAGGAGAATTAACACCACCCGGAATTACTTTTTCCGCTTCAGCAAACAGTTCACTACTTCTTTGGTATAACATTGTATTTTATTTATTTTTTTAATCATTATTTCACACTGATTTTCTGTCCAACAGAAAGCGAATCTGATTTTATATTATTTTTCTTTTTTAATTCGTCAACAGAAATATTAAATTTTTTGGAAAGTGAATACAAAGTATCTCCTTTAACCACAACATATTCTTCTTTGGTAGTTATTATTTCGGAATTTGATTTTGTTTGAATAGCTGATTTTCCAACAACTTCAACATCATATTGATGCAAATTATACCGCTCTATCAAACTGATTAACTTATCAGGATATTTTGGGTCTGTTGCATAACCGGCATTTTTAAGCCCTTTTGCCCATGCCTTATAATCACCTTGAGGTAATTCAAATAGGGAATCGTAACGGCTTCTGGAAGTTAAAAATAAGGAATGGTCACGATAGGACTCAGCCGGATCTTTGTATTTTCTAAAACATTCTTTTTCAGAATCGTCATCGAAAAGCACACTAGGTCCTGTCCACTCTTTATGACATTTAATGCCAAAATGATTATTTGCCTTTTGGCTTAAAGTTCCTGTTCCAACTCCTGATTCTAAAATTCCTTGTGCTAAAGTAATGCTTGCCGGAACTCCAAATTGTCTCATGTTATTTTTGGCGGTTTCCTTAAAATCTTCGATATATTTTATCACCATTTCCGGCGTAACTTTTACCTTTGAAGTAGCTTCTAAAACCTCAGGAGTGTTTTCATTTTCATTCTTTACAGTGGAATTAGAAGTTTGTTTCTGTACTGGCTTCTTAACTTTTCTTGTAATTGGAGTTGAAGGTTTTGAAGTTCTAATCGTTGGTTTAGACGAAGAACATGCCGTTATTATTAATAAACTTAAAAGGAAAATTACTTTCTTAAACATGTATTTTTATTTTGGGCAAATGTAATTGTTCTAATTTAATATTCATACCTTGAATACCCTGAAGTCCTCCGGTGTGAATAGCAAGGATTCTTGAACTACAGGGAAAAAATCCCTTTTCAACTAAATCATATAATCCAAACAACATCTTTCCGGTATAAACGGGATCTAATTGTATTTTAGTGTTTTCTAAAAATCCATTCATAAATTGAATCAACGCGTTGTTTGTTTTAGCATACCCTCCAAAATGATAATCCTGATTTAATTCCCAACGATTATTGTTGACATTTTTACGAATTTCATCAGCTAGAAAATCACCCTTCAAAGCCGGAAAACCAATCACTTTTTGATAATTCAACGAAGAATTAATAATACCTGAAATTGTCCCTCCGGTTCCTACACAACAGCAAATATAGTCAAAGACGGCATCTTCCTGTGTTAAAATTTCTTCACATCCTTTGATGGCTAATTCATTTGTTCCACCTTCCGGAATTAGAAAAAACTGACCAAATTGAGCAATTAAACTAGACTGATAAGTTGCTTCGTTTTTGTGTCTGTATTTTTCTCTCGTTTCAAATATAAATTTCATGCCACACTGCTGAGCAAACAATAAGGTTGGATTATCTTTTATTTTTGATTCTAATTCATCACCTCGGATTACTCCAATTGTTTTAAAACCATATTCTTTTCCTGCGAAGGCTACTGCAGCAATATGATTTGAAAAAGCTCCACCAAAAGTTAATAAAGTATCTTGATTTTCGGCTTTCGCTTGCTCCAAGTTGTATTTTAATTTTCTGTATTTATTTCCGGAAATATAAGGATGAATTAAATCTTCTCTTTTAATAAAAAGGGAGACATTTTTATTAAATCCAATCACTTCCTGATTAATAACTTTGAATTCCATACGCCAACAAAAGTACTGAATTTGACTTAAACAAAAAAGAAGCCGTCTCACAACTTGAGACGGTTTTTTTTATGTAATTTTCTTGCATAAAATGGCAATA
>JAKLIC010000177.1 GCA_022709825.1 Bacteroidota bacterium
GCATCAAAAGGACTTTGTTATGCACTAGATATTCCTTTAATTGCTGTTGATACGATGCAAATTTTGGCAAATCAGGTAACAGTTGAGGAAGGTATTATCATCCCTATGATTGATGCCAGACGGATGGAAGTTTTTTCAGCGATTTTTGACAAAAACCACCTTAAAATTCGTGAAACAAAAGCAGAGGTTTTAGAAGAACATTCTTTTGCAGAAAACAAAGAACTTATTTATATAGTTGGAGATTGTGCTGCTAAGGCCAAAACTGTTTTGATCAATGATAATTTCATCTTTTTAGAAAAAAATGTATATCCATCAGCGAAAGAAATGGCAACATTGAGTTATGAATTATTTAAACAGAATACTTTTGTTGATGTTGCCTATTTTGAACCTTTTTATTTAAAGGATTTTATGCTAACTCAAAAAAGTTAAGACTGTTTAATGTGAATATCCCTTTGCGGAAAAGGAATTGTGATACCATTCGCATCAAATTCATTTTTAATTTGTTCTAAAATATCAGAACGCATTTCAAAAAAATCAGGCAATTCAGACCAAGGTCTTACAGCTAAATTAATTGAACTTTCTGCTAAATCTTTAACCAATACAATAGGAGCAGGGTCTTTTAAAACCATTGGATGTTTTTCCATCACTTCCATGGCAATTTCTTTTGCTCGTTTTATATTGGAACTGTAACTGATTCCAATTGTTAAATCGGCTCTTCTAGTGGTAGCATACGTGTAATTAATGATTGTTCCGTTAGACAAAACGCCATTGGGAACAAAAATGATTTGATTATCAACAGTCGATAATTGCGTCACGAAAATCTGAATTTGTTTTACGGTTCCCATAACGCCTTGTGCTTCTATAAAATCGCCAACCTTAAAAGGTTTGAACATGATAATTAAAACACCTCCGGCAAAATTTGATAGCGAACCTTGCAAGGAAAGTCCAACAGCTAAACCGGCAGCACCAATAATGGCGACAAAGGAAGAATTTTCAACACCTAAGCGGGATATTACAGTTACAAAGAGTAAAATTTTAAGAGTCCAAATCAAAATATCCGCTAGAAATTTTGAAAGAGTTGGTTCCATTTCTCTTTTGACCATAATACGCATGATTAATTTTTTAATCAATTTAATCACAGTCCACCCTACCACAAAAATAATAGCCGCAGAAATTAATCGAGGGGAATATTCAATTAATACAGTTGTAAAATAATCCCAGTAACGGGTAATAAAATCAGTGTTTAGCGTTATCAATTCCATAAAAAAACTCTCAAACAATTAATTCGTTTGAGAGTTGCAAGATAAGATTTTAAGGTCTGTTTTTGTTTTAAAAAAAACCTAAAATTTAGTCAGCATTTTCATCTGCTGCTTTTTTTATTTCTTCTACTTTTTCTTCTATATCTTCAGTCACTTCTTCCGCTTTTTCATCTGCTTTTTCAGTGAAATTTGATACGGTTTCTTCGGTTTTTTCAACAGCTGGAGCAGTAAATGCATGCACTTTTTCTCTCACATCATCTACTACATTTTCAACGGTATCACCAACTTTTTCAGCATATTCTGTAACCGTGTCTTTTGCTTTTTCTGCAAATTGTTCAACCTTTTCCTTTACTTCAGGATAAGATTCTTTTGCACTTTCTACCGCTTTTTCTACATATTCTTCCGCTTTTGAGGCGTATTCTGTTGCTTTTTCTTTGGCTTGATCGATTACAACTTCAGTTTTGTCAACTGCTTCTGATGCCGATTCTTTGGCTGAACCAAATAAATTTTTAAAAAAACTTCCTAATCCCATGGTTATAATTTTTTAGTGAATGCCAAATCTACTAAATTTTGCTAACTTTTTTAAAATTAGTTCTTTAAATCTTTGTAAACTTCTTCAAAGTTGGTAGTGGGAGCCAAACATGTTTTGTTTTGACAAAGATAAAAAAGGGTTTTGTTTTCAATAAATCGATTTTTTAAAAAAGGTAAAGTAGCGTTGTTTTCACATCCGGAAAGGAGAACATGTGGTAAATAACTTCGGTTTAATTGCAATCGGTATGCTGATATATTTTCCCCACAAATCGCCAATTCTTTTTGGTAATCTGAAAAACGCAATAATACGGATAGCCAATTTGAAAAAGCGGAAGGGTAATCAATTGAGGGCAAAACTTGTTCAAGCATTAAACGGGCGACTTTTTCATAATATGAATTTTCAAAATACACACTCAATTTGAATAAATTTTCAGCCATTACGGAGTTAGAGGCCGGAATCACATTATCTTCCGTTTCAAAATGAGCAACAATCAAAGACTCGTCTAAATCAGAAGTAAATCGGAAAAGTTGTTTGGTTTCGTCATAAAAATGATCTAAACAATAGTTGGTTAAGTTTTTAGCATGTTCAAGCCAAGTTTCCTCAAATGTAGCTTCATATAAGGCAATAAAAGCATCAATTACAAAAGCATAATCTTCCAAAAAACCATTGATTGTAGCTTTTTCATTTTTATAGGAATGAAACAAATTTCCATCACTAGACCAAAGTTTTTCTAGAATAAAATGAGCATTTTTTTTAGCAATTTTTAAATAGTTTTCATTTTCTAATGCCTTGAAACTTTCTACAAATCCTTTCAACATGATTGCATTCCAAGAAGTAAGGCATTTGTCATCTAATCGTGGTTTTGCTCTTTTTTCTCGATAGTGATAGAGTGTTTTTTCCCAGTTTTTCTTTTTTAGTTTGAGTTGGTCAAGAGAGATATTTTGCTCTTCAGAAATTACGGCTAAACTTTCTTTTTGAATCAAAACGTAGTTTCCATGTTCCCAATGTCCAAAATCATTGATGTTGAAAACCAAACAGAATAATTCATAATCATCATTTATCAGGTTTTTTAATTCTTCTGTTGTCCAAACATAAAAAGCTCCCTCTTCTAACTGATTTTCCTGGTTGTTACTATCAGCATCTAATGCAGAATAAAAACCTCCCAAATTAGTAAACCACTCTTTTTCAACAAATGTTGTCGTTTTTTCAATAATCTCTTTATATAATTCGTTTTTAGTAAGTTTGTAA
>JAKLIC010000178.1 GCA_022709825.1 Bacteroidota bacterium
ACCCATTTTGTATTCAAAATTGAGCTATGTTGTCTTTAATCCTACATGGACACTTCCTCCCACCATATTAAAAGAAGATGTTATTCCGGCTGCTACAAAAAACAGAGGCTATTTTGCAACTAAAAACATCACTATTTATAATGGCAATACAGAAGTTAGTCCGGACGATTGGAATCCGGCAAAAGCAAAATCATATCGCTATGTTCAACCTCCCGGTTCTTCAAATTCTTTAGGATTGGTAAAAATCATGTTCCCAAATAAGCACTCCGTTTATTTACACGACACCAATTCAAGAGGTTATTTTGGCAGAGAAAATCGCTCGTTGAGTTCCGGGTGCGTTCGTGTACAAAATCCATTTGAACTTACAGAATATCTTTTAGAGGATTCAATTAATTGGACAAAAGCTAAAATTGATGAAGTACTTGCAGAGGCTGAAACCAAAAATGTAAATTTCAAAAAAGACATTTATTTACACATCCTTTATTGGACGGCATGGAGTGAAGGTGATAAACTTCAATTTAGAGATGATATTTATCGCCTGGATTTTGATTTGTACAAAAAACTACGAAATTAATTTTGAAGAAATCTTATAACTTCCGGATGGATGATATATGAATAAACAGGATTTGTTTTTAATCGTATTAATTATTTCAGGAGTCAATTCTTCAGGCAAAGCAGGACAACCTTGACTTCTTCCTAATCGTTTATTCTGTTTGATAAACGAATCAGAAACATAATCTGCCCCGTGAATTACGACAGCTCTGTCTCTTGCTTTATCGTTAATCCCTTTTTCAAGGCCGTCTAAACGCAACGACTGACCATGTTTGCCTTGATAAACCTCTCCGGTAATATAAAAACCTAAGCTGCTTTGATAAGATTCTGCTTTATTAGAAAATTTTGTAGCAAATTCTTCTCCTGAGTTTCGTCCGTGAGCAACTAATGATTGAAATAAAATCGTGTTGGAATTCATATCAATAACCCACAATCTTTTTACGTTTGAAGACAAACTAAAATCAATCAATGTTAAAATATTATTTTGAATCAGCCCTTTTTGTTTTAATTGATAAAATCCTTCCAAAGCCTTAGAAAAACTTTCTAATTGAGGAAGTTTATAATTATTTGAATTCAAATTATTGTATAATAAATTCACTTTTGATTCGAAAGTTGCAGTAGTATTTTCAGCAATAATTTTGGGATCTGTGGTATTTTTTGTAGGCGTTGTAAAGGATAATAATCCGAAAAACAAAGCCGGAATAAGCTTGTATATCATTGGTATTCTTTAGGTTAAAACTCGATTTGGGTTGGCCAAAAATATAAATAAAATCAATACAACCAAATTAATTTTGTCTTAATTATTCATTTTTTGGAAATAATTCATTTTAGTGAATCAATTGAATAACGCTTTCTTTTTCAAATTAGTATCTAAAAACTGTAACAATTCAATAAAAAAACGTCTTTATAGTATATTATCTTAAGGAAATGATAAAGTGATTGCACTTGGAAAAGCTTTATCTAATTTTGAACATTATTTACTTTATGAAGCATTTTAGCCAATTTTTCTTATTTGTTTTTCTCTTTTTTGGAATTGATGTTGCTTTTGGCCAAAAAAAATCAGTTCAGGCTATCCGAATAACAGAAAATATTGTTGTAGACGGCACATTAAACGAATCATCGTGGGAAAAAGCTCCACTTGCAAAAGATTTTGTAATGTATGAACCGGATAATGGTGCTTTAGAAAAATCCGAAAAGAGAAGTGAAGTTAAAATTATATATAACGATAACGGTATTTATATTGGAGCAACGCTTTATGATAATGAAACTACTAAAATTGAAAAGGAAATCACCCAAAGAGATATTTTTGGAACTGCCGATATATTTGGAATATTTCTAAATGGTTTTAACGACGGCCAACAGGATTTTCGTTTTTTTGTTACAGCTGCAGGAGTTCAATTGGATTGTTTGGCAACTGAAAATGGGGAAGATTTTTCTTGGGATGCCATTTGGAAAAGTGACATTTCCGTTACTGATTTCGGTTGGGTTGTTGAAATGGAAATACCTTATGCCGCTTTACGCTTTTCTAAAAATGATAAACAAATTTGGGGACTTAATATTTTTAGAGAAATTCGGCGAGACAGACATAATTATGTTTGGAGTCATATCGATAGAGCGAAAGGCTCTGTTATCAACCAAGCAGGAACTTTAGAAGGTATTGAAAATATTAAAACTCCTACCCGATTATTTTTTATTCCTTATACTTCCGGTTATATTGAATCAAACGATAAAACCACAAATAGTACAGGTAAAATTGGAATGGATATTAAATACGGAATCAATGATTCTTTCACTTTAGATGCAATTTTAGTTCCTGATTTTGGACAAACTGCATTTGACAATGTCGAGTTAAATTTAGGCCCATTTGAACAACAATTTAATGAAAACAGACCCTTTTTTACAGAAGGAACTGATTTGTTTTCAAAAGGTGATTTGCTCTACACAAGAAGAATTGGCGGGCCTCCCTCCACCTACCCTACAACAAATGAAAATGAAACCGTGACTGATTATCCAAATACAGTCGACCTGATTAATGCGGTAAAAATTTCAGGAAGAACGCAAGATGGGCTTGGTATTGGATTTTTAAATGCTGCAACAGCAAAAACGTATGCTAAAATAATTAACAACGAAACAAATGAAACCCGCGAAGAACTGGTTGAACCTCACACTAATTATAATGTTTTAGTGTTTGATCAACGTTTTAATCAGAATTCGTCAGTTTCTTTTATCAATACAAATGTGACAAGGTTTGGTGATTTTCGTGATGCAAACGTTACCGGAATTGTTTATAATTTAAATTCAAAGGGAAATAGATTTAATGTTTCAGGAGATGTAAAAATGAGCAGTATTTATGATGATGAAAAACCAAATGGTCATACGGCTTTTTTAAATTTAGCTAAAACATTTGGCCGATATCGTTATTCTGTTGCTTCAAAATATGTTTCAAAAGATTTTGACAATAATGATTTAGGAA
>JAKLIC010000179.1 GCA_022709825.1 Bacteroidota bacterium
TTCTTTATTTAGTTCAACTAATTGATTACCAAATGATGATTTTACTTTTTTGTACACATTTTTTGTAACCGAGAGAATAGCAGTACTATCTGATTTGATGTTCTCCAAGTTTTCAAAATATTGCCAATACAATCCCCCAAATCCTGCAACTGATGATTTGTTTTCTACTGAAATCGAACCCATTTCTTTTGTGATTTCATCCGAATTCCAATTTATTTTGATGTAACCGGTTTCGGCTTCTTTATCTTTTTCAATTAATTTTTTGGTTAACACTTTTTCGTTGCCAATTTTAAATTTGGTGTTGTCTTTAATGTTTATCCAATCATTTCCTTGCAACAATAAAGCATAAACAGCTTCTGTTGTGGCTTTTGTAGTTGGCCAATTTTGTAATTGCTTTTGTTTGAGCAACCAAACTTTCATTTCATCTACATACTTTTTGTCTTTTTCAATTTCTGCAAAAGCTTCAATTAGCAAAGCTTGCGTTTCTATGGAAGATTGATGCCAATAGTAGCCATTTTTGTTTTCAATCCAATACATACCAAAATCATCATTTATAGCAACCGTTTCTTTCAAGTTAGCGATGATATTTTTTGCAAAATCTTTATCACCTAAACGATACATTGTTAAAGCTAAAAGTGCTTTTTTGTATAAGGAATACTGCAACCAATTCGCTTTGAATTCTACTTTTTGAATAGTAATAATCGAATCTGTTTTTTTAGAAACCGGTAATTTTTCAATATAAAAACTTCGAGCATACAAATAATGTAAATTAGAATAAGTATAATAATTAATACGTTCGTTTTTTAAAGTGCTAGTTTTGATGAAATTATTATCAAGGTGTGGAATTGCTTTGGATGTAATTTTTTCAAATTTGGAAATACTCTCCGGAAATAGTTTTCCCAAATGACCTAAGCCGGCAATGATGTGTTGTGTGATAAACATATTTTCATCACCACCATCAAACCACGGAAATGCTCCGGAAGACAATTGTTTTTCTTCTAATTTTTTAAATGTATTTTCTTGTGATTCTTTCATTGTATTCAAATCCATGAGCAAAGCCAATCGATTGTTTTTCAATTCTTCACTTTCTGCATCCAAAAGCCAAGGTGTTTCATTTAAAACAATAGATTTTAGTTCTTCATTTTGATTTAGTTTTGAAACAGATGTTGAATTAGTTTTCCAAGATTCAAATAAAGTAGCAATTTTCGGATTACTGTTGATGATTTCGGTAGCAATGAAATTGCCATAATATCGTGAAAAAGTCTGTTCAGCACATTCATGTTGAAATTCCATCAAATAAGGCAACGATTGCAATGCTAGCCATGTTGGATTTGATGTATATTCTAATGTAAATTGATGATTTTTTAGTGTGGAGGACGAGTTGTTTTTTAGGTTTTCAAAAACGTATTCCTTTTTAGAATTTCCTTTCACCCAAATCGGAATACTTTCAGTAATGAGAATTTTGTTACTCATCACAGGAAGAATATTCTCTTCACCATCAGAATAATTACCTGATTTTGCCACAATTTTATACTGTAAACCCTGTAAACCTTCCGGAATTGTGATTTTCCATGTTACCGGAACACTTTCTTTGGGTTTGCAATCAAAATTTCGGATGTTATTTGGGTTTAATGCTATGCTGTCGATTGCTTTCATATTTGTTGCATCAAACAGCATCAGCATTGCAATTCCGGACTTTGTATCATTGGTCATATTCACCACTTTTGCAGAAATTGATATCGAATCTTTTTCTCGAACAAATCGTGGCATATTGGTTTGAACCATCAAATCTTTTTGCGAAATAATAGTGGATTCAAAATAACCTGATTCTGCTTTTTTGTTATGACCGTATAAACGCAATTTCCAAGTTGTTAATGATTCTGGACTATTAAAGTTGAAACTGAATTTTCCATCACGATCGGTTTTTAAATGAGGATAAAAGAAAGCAGTTTCATTGAAATTTGTACGAGTTTTGACTTGAGTAAGTTCTTTAAAAGCATTTTTTGTGGTAATGATAACTACGCCATTAGCACCTCTTAATCCATACAAAGCTGCAGCAGAAGGACCTTTTAAAACGGATATTTCTTTGATGTTTTCCAAATCTAAAGTAGATGAATCTCCTTCAAATGGAACTCCATCGATAACATATAAAGGTTGATTGTCTCCTTTTATTGAAGAAGCACCACGAAGTATAATACGAGTTGAACTTCCAGGAACACCAGATGAGTTTGTAACTTGTACCCCAGAAATTTCGCCTGTTAAAGCAGTAATTAAATCTGTCGCATTCATTTCAGCTAATGTATTGCTGTTCATTGATTGTGAAGCATAAGTTACTGATTTCTCCTTTTTCTTGATTCCATAAGCTCCAGTAACCACCACTTCTTCTAAATAATTCTCACTATCTTTCAAATTAATATAATAATCTTTTTTATTTCCAATTATAATTTCTATCGAGTTATAACCAACAAAACCGATAAAGAGTACTTCACCGGGAGCGGCTTCAATGTTGAATTGACCGTCAAAATCAGTTGACGTTCCACGGTTTGTGTTTTTTATAATGACAGAAGCACCCGGAAGTGGCATTCCTGAGTCATCTAAAATTACACCTGTAATATTTTTTGCGTTATTAGGTAATTCGGTTAAGGGCTTAATTTTATCAAGGTATTTTTTTTGAGTTTGGCTATTTTTTGGATAAGTATAGTTAAACCCAAACCAATTAATTTGAGGATTTTGAATGTAATAGGAGTAATATTTTCGATCCATCTTAAAATTGTTAAATGTTTTATAACTAATATTTGCGAATTTTAAATCTGGAAAATTTGTATAATCAGAAGAATCTGAAAAATTAACAGTTGACCAATTTTGTGTATCAAATTGATCTAACGACCTGTCGTACATACTTGCCAAAACTTCTGATTCCAATTTTTGGTCAATTATTTTAAAGGAC
>JAKLIC010000018.1 GCA_022709825.1 Bacteroidota bacterium
TCTAGTAATGTTTCCACCAAAAGAAAACGTGTGCACCGCTACTCTACTCTCTTGTTTTTGAGAAATATAGGTATTATCAATCAAATTGGCCGTTTGTTCGTCGTTTTGAATTTTATAATAATCTACAATCGCTCTTTTTTGAGCAAAAATTTCGGTCACCGAATTGGTCAACACAGGATTACTGTTCAAACTTTGATGGCGTTCGATGATTTGCACGTGAGCATTTTCGCCTACAATAATCAAATTTCGTGGTTGCACCATTAACGCACTTTCCACTCCGGTAGAAAAATGAATGATTTCAATCGGTTTATCAGCTACTTTACTTTTTGGAATGTTGATGAACGCTCCTTCTTGAGCAAAAGCAGTATTTAACGTGGTTAAACTATCTTCTTTACTAGCAATTTTATTAAAAAAATTGTCCAAAATCATTTTGTATTTTGGTTTAGTCAATACTGAGGAAAGTAAGCAAACGTCAATACCTTCATGTGTTGTTGAAGACATGAACGAACTAAATTTTCCATCGATAAAAACTAATTTGTAGGTATCAATTTCGTGTAGAAAAAATTTCTTGACATCTTTGAATTCAAATGTATTTTCTCGTTTTGGAAAAACAGAAAAATCATTTTTCAGCACAGAATTAAGTGAGGTATATTTCCACGCTTCCTCTTTTTTGGTTGGGAAACCTTTGTTTTCAAAGTTTTTGATGGCAGAAGTTCGGATGTCGTGCAGCTGTGCAGTAACATCAACTTTTTCTTCAAATGCCATGAAGGATGAAATTAATTTTTCTTTTAAATCCACAATTATTTTATTTTAAACTTCTTGTTCTTGTTTTATCCAGTCGTAACCTCTTTCTTCCAACTCCAAAGCCAATTCTTTTCCGCCGGATTTTACAATTTTTCCATCCATCAAAACGTGAACAAAATCAGGGATGATATATTCTAATAACCTTTGATAATGCGTGATGACTAAAACAGCATTGTCTTGGCTTTTCAATTTATTCACACCATTGGCTACAATTCGCAACGCATCAATATCCAAACCTGAATCAGTTTCATCTAAGATGGCTAATTTGGGTTCCAACATCGCCATTTGAAAAATTTCGTTACGTTTTTTCTCTCCTCCCGAAAAACCTTCGTTCAACGAACGAGATAAAAACTTACGGTCAATTTCTAATAACTCTGATTTTTCACGGATTAATTTCAGCATTTCATTCGCTGGCATATCTTCTTTACCTTTAGCTTTTCGGTGTTCGTTAATGGCGGTTTTCATGAAGTTCGTCACCGAAACACCTGGAATTTCCACCGGATATTGAAACGACAAGAAAATGCCCTTGTGAGCCCTTTCTTCAGGTGCTAATTCAGAAATATTTTCGCCTTCCAACAAAATTTCGCCTTCGGTTACTTCATAGTTTTCATTCCCTGCAATAATGGAGGATAACGTTGATTTTCCTGCACCGTTTGGACCCATGATGGCATGCACCTCTCCGGCTTTTATTTCAAGGTTGATGCCTTTTAATATTTGTTTGTCTTCTATGGAAGCGTGTAAATTTTTTATGCTTAACATTTTTATTTTTTTAAATCATTAAGGTATTAAGATTCATTATATTTTATTTATCCAACAGAGCCTTCTAGTGAAATCTCTAACAATTTCTGGGCTTCTACGGCAAATTCCATCGGTAATTTATTCAATACTTCCTTACTGAAACCATTTACAATTAAAGCAATTGCTTTTTCTGTTGGAATACCACGTTGATTACAATAAAAAACTTGGTCTTCTCCGATTTTTGAAGTCGTTGCTTCATGTTCGATTTTAGCGGATGTATTTTTACTTTCGATATACGGAAACGTGTGTGCTCCACAATTATTTCCCATCAAAAGTGAATCACATTGCGAAAAGTTTCTGGCATTATCGGCATTGGCACTAATTCGAACCAAACCACGGTAACTATTATTTGATTTTCCAGCAGAAATTCCTTTAGAAATGATAGTTGATTTGGTATTTTTTCCCAAATGAATCATCTTCGTTCCGGTGTCGGCTTGTTGGTGATTATTGGTTACGGCAATGGAGTAAAATTCACCAATTGAGTTATTTCCTTTCAAAATAACGGAAGGATATTTCCAAGTAATGGCAGAACCGGTTTCCACTTGTGTCCAAGAAATTTTTGCGTTTTTCTCGCAAATACCTCGTTTAGTCACAAAATTAAAAACGCCGCCTTTCCCTTCTTTATTTCCGGGATACCAGTTTTGAACCGTTGAATATTTAATTTCAGCATCATCCATTGCAATTAATTCAACGACAGCGGCATGCAATTGATTTTCATCACGACTTGGAGCGGTACAACCTTCTAAATAAGAAACGTAACTGCCTTCATCAGCAATTAATAACGTTCGTTCAAACTGACCTGTTCCGGCTTGATTGATTCGGAAATAGGTTGATAATTCCATCGGACAATGAACCCCTTTTGGTATGTAACAAAAACTTCCGTCTGAAAAAACGGCTGAATTTAAAGCGGCATAAAAATTGTCTTTTTGGGGAACAACTGTTCCAAGGTATTTTTGAACCAATTCAGGATGTTCTTTAATTGCATCTGAAATGGAACAGAAAATAATCCCTTTTTCGTTCAATGTTTTTTTGAAAGTTGTTGCAACCGAAACCGAATCGACCACAATATCCATCGCCACATTGTTCATCTTTTTCTGTTCATCAATTGAAATTCCAAGTTTTTTATACATCGCGAGTAATTCCGGATCAACATCATCTAATGTTTTATTTGGATCGGCTTTCTTTGGAGCAGAATAATAGGAAATTGCTTGAAAATCAGGTTTTTCATAATGCACATTCGCCCATTCCGGTTCAATCATTTCCTGCCATGCACGAAAAGCTTCTAAACGCCATTCGGTCATCCATTGTGGCTCATCCTTTTTCATGGAAATCGCTCGAACAATGTCTTCGTTTAATCCAATAGGAAACGTTTCCGAGTCTAATTCAGTGTAAAAACCGTATTCGTATTCTTTGGTTTCGAGTTCAACTTTTAAATCGTCCTCTGTATATTTTGCCATTTTTTAAATTTTTATAAAACCATTAACTCCTGAAGTTTCGGGATAAGGAACATTACGTTTTTCCTTCTTGATAGTTTAGATTTTAAAGTGAAAAACTTTCCCCGCAACCACATGTTCTATTTGCATTAGGATTGTTAAACACAAACCCTTTTCCGTTAAGTCCTCCTGAAAACTCTAAAATTGTTCCGGCTAAATAGAGAAAACTTTTCTTTTCAACGGCTACTTTTATATCGTTGTCTTCGAATACTTTGTCGTTTTCTCCTATTTCTTTGTCAAATTTTAAATCATAAGACAAACCGGAACAACCACCACTTTTAACCCCTACCCGAACATAATCTTGGGCGGCATCAAAACCATCATCTTGCATCAAATCGATGATTTTCTTTTTAGCTGTATCTGAAACTTTTATCATTTGCTATTTTGATTTTGTCTAAATAAAGAGCAAATATACACCAAAACAAGAAAATTAAAACAATTTCTAACATTTTTATAACTAATGTTTTGATAGAAAATAACTATTATAGGCCTTGTAAAACGTATGTTTTTAGTAATTTGCGAAACATTTTTATCAATACTTAAAAAATTATGAAATTATATCCAATTGAAGCAGGGAATTTTAAACTTGATGGTGGAGCCATGTTTGGGGTAGTACCCAAAACCATTTGGAACCGAACAAATCCGGCTGATGAAAACAACCTCATCGACATTGCTGCCCGTTGTTTGTTAATTGAAGACGGCAATCGACTGACTTTGATTGACACCGGAATGGGCAACAAACAATCGGATAAATTTTTTGGATATTACTCTCTTTGGGGCAACCATTCATTAGATAAATCCTTAGCAAATTTTGGATTTCATCGTGACGATGTAACGGATGTTTTTATGACGCATTTGCATTTTGACCATTGTGGAGGAAGTGTGAATTGGAACAATGACAAGACCGGATATGAAGTCGCTTTCAAAAATGCAAAATTTTGGACCAATGAAAACCATTGGGAATGGGCAACAAAACCCAATTCGCGTGAAAAAGCCTCTTTTTTACATGAAAACATCATTCCAATGCAAGAAAGCGGTCAATTGAACTTTATCAAAAGACCAAATGCTGATTTTGGTTTTTCAGAAGAATTGAATTTTGGCATTTTTTACGCTGATGGTCATACCGAAAAACAAATGCTTCCGCACATCAAATACCAAGACAAAACGATTGTTTTTTGTGCGGATTTGTTGGCTACAGCCGGTCATATTCCGATACCGTATGTGATGGGTTATGATACCAGACCACTTTTGACCTTGGATGAAAAAGCAAAATTCATGAACGCTGCTGCCGAAAATAATTACTATTTATTTTTAGAACATGATACCCACAATGAAATAATCACCGTTGAAAAAACAGAAAAAGGCGTTCGTCTAAAAGAAGTTTTCAAATGGGAAGATGTCTTAAGATAGTGTTAATCTCGTTTTTATCCTTTTATAAAATTATATTTTTACCTCAAATTTTTTAACATGAATTACATTAAATCTTTTTCTATTGTAGTCGTTTCCGGCTTAATTTTAACCGGTTGTGGACCTACAAAATCTGTTTCTTTTACTCAAATCAATCCAATAAATGCAGAAACTGTTCCGTTGAAAAATGGTAAAATTTCTGATGCCGAACTATTGCGTTGGAGTCATTTAGACATCGTTAAAGATACCATTCCCGGAATGAGTGTTGACCGTGCTTACAATGAACTATTGAAAAACAAACCAAGTCAAAAAGTAATTGTTGCCGTAATCGATAGTGGTTCGGATATTGAACATGAGGATTTAAAAGGTCGTGTTTGGACCAACGCAAAAGAAATTGCAGGCAATGGAATTGATGATGACAAAAACGGGTATGTTGATGATATTCACGGTTGGAATTTTTTAGGTGATGTGATTCATGAAAACCTAGAATTGACCAGAATTTTGAAAAAAGGAGATGACGGTTCTGAAACATTCAAAAATGCTCAGAAAAAAATGGATGAGAAAAAACAAGAAGCTCTTGGTAACAAACAACAATTAGATTTCATTCTAGCCGCTGACAAAGGCATAGCGGAACATTTAAAAAAAGAAAATTACACGCTAGAAGAGGTAAAATCCATTTTGACAACTAACCCAACGTTGGGAAATTATAAAATGGTTATGATGCAGGTTTTAGCAACTACTTCGCGTGAGGAATTTGTGAAAGAATTAGATGAATTTAAAGATTACATCTATGATCAATTGAATTACAACTTGAACCTAGAGTATGATGGGCGAAAAATATTAGGTGATAATGCGGAGGATATTTCTAAAACATCCTACGGAAACAACCAAGTTTGGGGACCAAATAAAAAATATGCCATGCATGGAACTCATGTAGCCGGAATCATTGCTCAAGTGAGAGGAAACAATTTAGGGGGAGACGGAGTGGCTACCAATGTTGAAATAATGGCAGTTCGTGCTGTTCCAAATGGTGATGAATATGATAAAGATATTGCCTTAGCTATTCGATATGCCGCGGATAATGGAGCTAAAGTTATTAATGGTAGTTTTGGAAAAGGATTTTCTCCACACAAAGAATGGGTTTATGACGCTATTAAATATGCTGCAAGTAAAGATGTACTATTTGTTCATGCTGCCGGAAATGATGCTGAAGATCTGAATGTGGTAGAAAGTTATCCAAACGATCGCATTGTTGAAACAGAAATTGTTACAAATTATATCAAAGTTGGAGCCTTAAATTATGAATATGGTTCAAAATTAGTTGCTGATTTTTCAAACTATGGAAAAACCGATGTTGATGTTTTTGCTCCTGGAGTAAAAATTTACGCTACAATACCAAATAATCTATTCAAATTTGAACAAGGAACATCCATGGCGGCACCAAATGTTGCAGGTGTGGCTGCTTTAATTCGTTCATATTACCCAAAATTAACAGCTGCTCAAGTAAAACAAATATTGAAAGATAGTGGTGTTGCTATTTCTAAAACAGTTATTGTGGGTGGAGATGCTTCTAATAAAATTTCTTTTAACGAATTATCTGTAACCGGAAAAATTGTGAATGCCTACAATGCCCTATTAATGGCTGATAAAATGTCAAAATAAATTCTATGAAAAAAATTGCATTCTTAATAACATTATCTTTTGCTAACATTCTTTCTGCACAAAACAATCCAAATCCGGGTTATTGGCAACAACAGGCTGATTATAAAATGGAAGTGGAGATGGATGTTAAATCTTTTCAATATACCGGAAATCAAGTTTTAGAATATACCAATAATTCAAATGACACTTTGACTAAAGTATTTTTTCATTTGTATCCCAATGCTTTTCAGCCCGGAAGTGAAATGGACATTCGACTGCAAACCATCAAAGATCCTGATAAACGAATGGTTAAATCATTTAAAGTAGCGGATAAAGAAGTAAAAGAAAGTCGGATTTCAACTTTAAAACCGGAACAAATTGGTTATTTAAAAATTTTAAATTTTAAACAAGATGGTCAAGTGGCTACAACAAAAGTAGTCGGAACCATTTTAGAAGTAACTTTAGCTAAAGCGATTTTGCCTAAATCAAAAACTGTCTTTTCCTTAAATTTTGACGGGCAAGTTCCGGAACAGATTCGTCGTTCCGGGAGAAATAGCTCAGAAGGCGTAGCACTTTCGATGACGCAATGGTATCCGAAAATCTGTGAATTTGACTTTGAAGGTTGGCATGCAGATCCTTATATCGGAAGAGAATTTCATGGTGTTTGGGGAAATTATGATGTAAAAATTACAATTGATAAAAATTATACCCTCGGAGCTTCCGGTTATTTACAAAACAAAAACGAAATCGGGCACGGCTATCAAGACGAAGGAATTGAAGTCAAAACTGCAAAAAAAACCAAAACCTTAACTTGGCATTTTGTGGCTCCTATGGTACACGATTTTGCTTGGGGTGCCGATAATAATTTTTTACATGATAAAATTATTGGAGAAAATGGTGTTGAACTTCATTTTTTATATAAAAATGATAAAGAATATATTGAAAATTGGAAAGCTATGCAACCCAAAACTGCTGAATTGCTTTCTTTTTTTAATAAAAATATAGGTACATATCCATATAAACAATATTCTGTGATTCAGGGGGGTGACGGCGGTATGGAATATGCGATGTGCACCTTAATCACCGGAAAACGTTCAGTTGGAAGTTTAGTTGGTGTAACCGCTCATGAAATGGCTCATTCTTGGTTTCAACATGTTTTGGCAACCAACGAAAGTAAACATGAATGGATGGATGAAGGATTTACTTCTTTCATTTCAGATTTAGCAATGACTGAAGTAATGCCTTCTAAAAACAAAAAAGACGATGAAAATCCGTTTTTAAGTAGCTACAACAATTATTTTTACATGGTTACTTCCGGTAAAGAACAGCCACAATCCACACATGCTGACCGTTACGACGAAAACATGGTTTATGGTATTTCATCTTACAGTAAAGGAACCGTTTTTTTGACACAATTAGGTTATGTGATTGGTATTGAAAACATGATGAAAACCTTAAAACGATTTTATTATGATTACCAATTTACCCATCCGACTCCAAATGATTTTAAACGCACAGCTGAACGCGTTTCAGGTGCTGTTTTAGATTGGTATTTGGTGGATTGGACTCAAACTACGAACACCATTGACTACGGAATTAAAAACATTCAAGATGATGGAAAAGTTGTTTTAGAACGTATCGGAAGGATGCCTATGCCATTGGATATTTTAGTAACGTATGAAGATGGTACTGTGGAAAGTTTTTATATTCCTAATCCTCTGATGCGTTGGGAAAAAGAAAATCCGTATCCACAAATAAAAAGAACCATTTTAAAAGGTTGGGATTGGGCTTATCCAACATTTGAATTTTCGCTTTCACAGGAAAAATCTAAAATTAAATCAATTGTGATTGACCCGAGTGGCTTGATGGCTGATGTGAATAAAGAGAATAACTTATTTGAAAAGAAATAGGTATTTTAAATTCCTTCTTTCTTTTAATTAAGAATAAGTTGTAGATTTGATTCTTACTCGTTTGTTATTAAATTCATTTCATGAAATTAAAGTTGTTTGTTCTTTTTGGTTTATTGGTGGGTTTATTTTCCTGCAATAAATCAAATGAATATGTTGCCATTGTAGATTTGCATAACGCAAAAGCTGCATTTGTGGGCAATCAAACTTGTGTTGGATGTCATCAGAAAGAAGTGAAAGACTGGGAACATTCACACCATGCTAAAGCAATGTTGGAAGTGAATGATGTCAATGTTTTAGCTGATTTTAACAATGCTCAATTAGTTCGAAATGGTCTCACACATAAAATGTTTAAAAAAAATGATGCGTTTTATGTCATCACCGATGGGCCAAACGGAACTATGCAAGAGTTTCAGGTAAAATACACTTTTGGTTATCATCCAATTCAACAATACTTGGTTGAATTTGAACAAGGCAGGCTTCAAGTCCTTTCGTTAACCTGGGATGTTGTAAAAAAAGAATGGTATTACATGTCTGATGAGGTTTATAAAAATCTAAGTATAGATCATGGTAATTGGCTCCATTGGACTAATCAAGCCTATAATTGGAACAGTATGTGTGCTGAATGTCATACTACAAATCTCAAAAAAAACTATAATCCCGAAACTGATTCCTACAAAACTACTTGGAGCCAATTGAGTGTGAATTGCGAGGCCTGCCATGGCCCGGCAGAATTTCATTTAAAATGGACTGCTGATAAAGAAATGGATATTGCTAATTATGGTTTTGTTAAAAAATTTAAAAACAGTGATAATAAGTCGCAAATAGAAACCTGTGTTCGTTGCCATTCGCGTAGAAGTATTTATGGTGATTACGACTACAATTGGGAGCATACCCATGAACAAATAGCTATTGCGACCGTTGGCTTCCCAAATTATCATTCAGATGGTCAAATTAAAGAAGAAGATTTTGAAATCGGTTCATTTAGCCAAAGCAAAATGCATGAAAAAGGTGTGAAATGCACTGATTGTCATAACGTTCATTCAGGGAAGGTGAAATTTCAAGACAATCGATTGTGTACACAATGTCATCTTCCAACTCAATATGACAGTGAAAAACATCATCATCACGACAAAAATAAACCCGGTGCTTCCTGCGTTGATTGTCATATGCCCGGTCAATATTTTATGGGGAGACATTTCAGACGAGACCACAGTTTACGAATTCCAAGACCGGACATTTCTAAAGTTACAAATTCACCTAATGCTTGTAATGCGTGTCACAAAGATAAATCAGTTGATTGGGCTGTAGAAAAAACAACTCTATGGTATGGAACAAAAACAAAAGACCATTACGGATTTACATTCCACAAAGCCGGGTTACAAGATCCGTCTGCAATAGATGAACTGAAAATTATCATTAATGATGAGCAAAAACCAATCATTGTCCGTCAAACCGCCATGGATGTTTTACGATTAAATTATCCTGAACAAAGCCAGCCTATTTTAAACCCTTTTCTTACTAATAAAAAAATAGCATTACGCTACCAAAGTGTTTTTAATTCAAAAATAGATAATACAAATTCATCACAACTATTGGCTTTATTAAAAGACCCAATTAAAGGAATTCGTTCAACTGCCGCCATAAAAATTGCAGAAAACAAAAGTTTTTTAACGGCTGCTTATCAATCTGCTTATGATAAAGCCATCAAAGAATACTTGGCTATACTGACATATAACAGTGATTTTCCGGATGCAAAATTAAATTTGGGAAATTATTATTTAAGTCAAAATGATTCCAAGAAAGCCGAAAATTATTATTTAAAAACCATTAACCAAGATAAAGAATTAACGCAAGCCTATTACAATTTAGCTTATTTATATAACAACACCAATAAAAAAAGTGAAGCTATAACCGTTTTAGAAACCTATCTTCAAAATAATCCGAAAAACAGTTATGCTTATTTTGATATTGGATTGCTAATCGCTGAATATGGTGATTATAAAAAAGCCGTTGTTTATTTGGAAAAAGCAAAAAACAATGTCACTCCGAATGATAGAATCATTTTAAATCTTGCTAAAATTTATGATTACCTAGGGAATAAAAAACAAGCTGAGAATTATTTTAATCAATTAGTTCAAAATTTCCCGTTAATTCAAGAATATTATGTTGAATTATTTCAATTTTATATTAAGAACAAAAACACCATAAAAGCGAAACAAACAGCGGTAAAAATTATACAAAAATTCCCTGATTTTGCGGAAAGAGATTTATTAGAAAACTTTATTAATAGTGAATTCCCGACGAATTCTAACCCGTAATTTAATTCCTCAAAACTCATTTGGCAAAATTTAATTCGTTCTGATTACCTTTGCTTTTCAAAGTAATCGAATTCAAATGTCATTTTCTTATCCCAAACACGAAAAACTCAAAAGCCAAAAGCAGCTGGATTTACTTTTTTCTGAAGGAAAAACGGTGTCAAAATATCCGTTGCGGTTGGTTTACGTTCCTGTGGAATTAGAAGATGAGGAAAAAATAAAATTTGGTGTTTCGGTTTCTAAAAAACATTTTAAACTTGCTGTCGACAGAAACTATTATAAACGCTTGCTTCGTGAAAGTTATCGTTTGAATAAACATCTTTTATTGGAAAATTTAGATAAACCTTATGCTATTATGTTTTTCTACCAAACAAAAGAAGCCATGCCTTTTGAGGAAATGAATGAAAAAACCGTTTTGCTTTTTGAAAAATTTATTAAGGAAATAAAATCCACTTAAAGTTTGGCTTGTTATTTGTGCTTTCAATTATTTGAAAAAGGGTTTAACGTATTATCAACTGTTTATCTCAATTTAATTCTTAATTTAGTTGCCCTATTCTTTTTGTAAAAAATATTAAAAAAATAATACCATTATTTCTCATGCTTTCAAGATTTAAAAAACGCTATATTATTCCGGTTATTCTTTCCGGATTTTTATTTATAGGAGTCGGATTCAAAGAAGATTTTTTTGAAATTGCTAAACAAATCGAAATCTTTACCAATTTGTTTAAAACGGTCAACATGAACTATGTAGACGAAACCAATCCGGGTGAAATGATGGATAAAGCCATTAAAAGTATGCTAGCCGATTTAGACCCGTATACTAATTATTTCAACGAAGCTGATGTGGTTAAATTCAAAATCAACAACACGGGTGAATACACGGGAATTGGTGCAATGATTACCCGTAAAGAAGGAAAAATCATTATTAAAGAACCTTATAAAAATTATCCTGCCGATAAAGCCGGCCTTAAAGCCGGGGATGAAATTATTCAAATTGGCGACGTAGAATTAAAAGATTACAAAGAAGATGCTTCGACATTAATGCGAGGAGCAAAAAATGCAAAAGTGGAGGTAAAATTCATCCGACAAGGCAAAATGAATACGGCCACCTTAATTTTAGATGAAGTAGAAGTAAAAGCGGTCCCGTTTTATGGAAAAGTTGATGAAAAAACGGGTTATATCGTGCTTTCTCAATTTAACAGAAAAGCCACTTTTGAAACCCAAGCTGCTCTATTGGATTTAAAAACCCAAGGTGCCGAAAAAATCATTTTAGACCTTCGCGGTAACCCCGGCGGATTATTAGGAGAAGCCGTAAATATCTGTAATCTTTTTGTGCCCAAAGGCGAAATTATTGTGACGACTAAATCAAAAATTGAAAAACACAATCAAACCTATAAAACGACACGTGATCCTATTGATTTAGATGTTCCATTGGTTATTTTAGTGGATGGAAAAAGTGCTTCCGCCAGTGAAATTGTTTCCGGTGCTTTACAAGATTTGGATCGTGCTGTTGTAGTTGGAAGTCGAAGTTTCGGCAAAGGATTAGTTCAACGCCCATTAGATTTAACCTATGGAACACAAGTGAAAGTAACTATTTCGAGGTATTATACACCTTCCGGAAGATGTATTCAAGCATTGGATTATTCCAAAAAAGATGCAGAAGGAAAAGCCATAAAAACGGAGGCAAAGAACTTTAATGCTTTTAAAACCAAAAAGGGAAGAACGGTTTATGATGGCGGTGGAATTCAGCCGGACGTAGAATTAGAAGAAACTAAATTAAGTTCCATTACGGAAGCACTTCAAAAGAACGATGCTATATTTAATTTTGCTACTTATTATTATTATAAAAATCCTGCTTTAGGAAATAAAATTCCAACAATTTCTGATGCAGATTTTACAGATTTTAAAAGCTTTTTAAAGAAAGAAAATTTCTCTTTTGATACCGAGACTGAAAAGCAATTGAAAAAAACATTAGAAACGGCTCAAAAGGAAAAAATAGAGGAAAATATTAAAGTAGAATACCAAAATTTAATGACCGCTTTACGCAAAAGTGAGGAAATTCAATTGAATAAAAATCAGACTGAAATTAAAAAACTCATACTAGATGAATTGATAAAACGTTACCAATACAAAGAAGGACTTTATCAATACTATATTCAAAATAATAGTGAGGTTAAAAAAGCAACTTCAATTTTAGCCAATCAAACAGAGTATAATAAAATACTTAAAAAATGATAAAACACGGGTTTGCATTTTTTCTGCTTTTCATCAGTATCTCACTTTTTGCTCAAGAGGAAATGGTACAATCCATCTATTTTGATACGAATAAATCGGATGTTGATTTAAAACAAACCACACAAATGGTTGATTTCATTAAAAAGATTGACAGTACACGGATTGAAAGTATTCAAATTTTTGGTTATTGTGACGACGTTGGAAAAGATGATTATAACAGAAAATTATCGACTGAAAGAGCCAATAAAGTAAAATCAAAAATTATCGACAACGGTATTACCAATAAAATCATTGTCACCATAGAAGGGAAAGGAAGAATCTTAATTGAGGATGATATTGTTGATAACCTTCCAGCTGTTCGTTCAAAAAACAGACGTGTTGATGTGGTGCTAAATTTAAAGCCTTTGCCTAAGGAAGATTTAAAAATTCCGGGAGTTTATCCAACGTTTACTAAAGACAATATTGTGGGTGACCGCATTGTGCTTTCTGATATGCTTTTTGAAAGAGGAAGCAGCGTTTTAACAGTGAAATGCAAAAATGAATTAGACAAAATGGCCAAACTTCTAAATAAATACAAAAATCTCCACATAGAAATACAAGGGCATGTTTGTTGTACGCCTCCCAACCATAAAGAAGCAATTGATAAAGCCACCAAAAAAAGAAAATTATCTCAAAACCGAGCTGAAAGCGTTTATAAATACTTGATTAGCAAAAAAATTGCCAAAGACCGATTAACTTTTAAAGGATATGGTAATACGGTTTCGTTAGGAAAAAGTCCGGAATTGGATCGAAGAGTGGAATTAGTGATAACGAAACTTTAGCTTTTTTTCATTTCAATATGCGGAATATCATCTTCGAGATACATTTCGCTGGTTTGAACAAATCCCAAGTTTTCATAGAATTTTTTTAAATACAATTGAGCTGAAATCGTGATATAAGTTTCATTTAAAACCGTTTTTGTCACCTCAATGGCTTCCTGCATCAAATCATAACCCCATTTTCTGTCGCGATAAGATTGCTTGACAACTACTCTGCCAATAGAAGCGGCTTCAAAATAATCGCCGGGTATAAAAATTCGGACATAAGCAACAATTTCGTTGTTAAAAGTTCCGATAAGATGAATGGCTTTTTCATCTTTTCCGTCAATATCCTGATAAACGCAATTTTGCTCCACTACAAAGACCTCACTTCTCAATTGCAGCACATTGTAAAGTTCTGTTAGCGAAAGTTCGTTAAAACTCTTTATTTTGAATGTTAATTGCATAAAAAAAGGAAGTTAAAACTTCCCGTAAATTTATAATAGTTTAATCGATTTAATTATCGATTCTAATTCGTGCATTAAATCTCTTTTTGATTGAGATGGATTGTAACAAAACCCTTCAATAATTAAATAACGATTGTTTTTTTCGTCTTTTATCGCATAATTAATAAACGGTCCAGCCATAAAATCGTTTTTCAATTCCCAGGTTCCTTTGGTTTCATAGGTTTTTTTACCATCTAAAATTGTGTAAAAGAAATAGGGTGAATATGCCGCTTCAGTAACCATAAACGTATTTGGTAACGTTCCCTGAATATGCTTTTGACCTATGGAATCACGCATTTGAATGATATTGGTCATTGTATTCGAATCTTTCTGTATAGTGCTCAGGGGAACTTCGTATATCAATAGACTGGCATTTCCGGAGATAAGCTCTTTTCGAATCCAAAAAAACTTTTCCTCTTCAATAATATAACGGTAGGCCGTAGGCAACTTTAAACTCGCTTTAAATTTGGTTTTTATTTTCGTATCATTTAATAACGATTTTGCAATACGTTTTTGGTTTTCAGCTATTTCTGTTTTCTTGAATTTTTTGATTATTTCCTGCGAATGGGTTTCTAATAATTTAATAATTTCAGAAACAGAACCCCCAGAAATATGAGCCACATTTTGAGGTTGTGCAAACTCGTTTTCTTTTAGTTCAAAAGCGTTGTTCTCCTTTTTTAAAACCACCAAAATATTTCTGCTGTTGGTCATAAAACCTTCAAATAAATTGGGAGCATATTGTTTGATTGTAAACAAAGGTTCTTCTTGAGGTAAACCATCAACCGGAGCGGCAAATTTTTTACGAATGCTGTCACCCACTTCGCCATTCCACAATTGATTATCAATAATCACAGAAAGGTGATTAATTTTACCGGATGATTCTTTATAGGCCGTTCCGGACTTTTCTTCTTTGCAAGACACTATAAAAGCGACACAAAAAAGGAGAATAAAAATATTTTTCATGATAGTATTTTAATAGGAATGGGCGATTTTTATCCGCTGATTTTTAGTTTCATTCCCGGTTTTATATTTCCACCACTAATACCGTTCCATTTTTTTAAATCAGAGACTGTAACACCTTTTATTTTTTTAGAAATACTAAACAAAGAGTCGCCTTTTTTCACAATATAAATATCTTCTTTATTAAAAGTAGAATGTTTTTCAGGTTTTTGAGTTTTAACCTCGGCTACTATTTCTTCTTTTGGTGAGACAATAATTTTTAAAGTTGACCCTAATTTTACATTATAATCTTCTAAATTATTCCATTTCTTGATATCATCTATACCTACACCGTATTTTTTGGCAATTGTACTTAAATTATCTCCGCTTTGGACAACATAATTTTCGGTTTTTTCTTGATTTATATCCGCCGAAACTAATAATTTTGAACCAAGTTGAATATTTTCATCTTTTAGGTTATTCCATTCTTTTAAATCCTCTTTAGTAACGCTGTATTTTTGAGCAATGCTATATAAATTTTCTCCTCTTTCTACTAAATGAAAT
>JAKLIC010000180.1 GCA_022709825.1 Bacteroidota bacterium
TTTTTCCTTCTGCTTCTTCATGCTTGTCGCCATCTTCGTGATTATGTCCTTCTTTTTCGTCGTGAGTTTCTTCTTTATGTCCTTCTTCTAAAACAAAAATAAATTCGCGACCATCAGCTTTAATAATTGCTTCCGTTGGTACAGCTTTTACATTATTTGAACCTACATCTATAAGAGCACTTACATACATTCCCGGAATTAATTTTTGTTGGTTGTTTGTAATATCTGCATGAACAGCTACTGATTTTGTATCGTTTTCAAAGGATTTACCGACACTAAATATTTTTCCTTTTACCTCTGAATTATCTTGATTCACTAAAACAAAACGTACATTTTGACCTATTTTTACCTTAAATAAATCTTTTTCATAGACTAATAAATCTACATGTAATTTTGAATTATCTACTATATTCATTAGCGGTTTTCCTGCTTCTACATTACTTCCGATTTTAATATAAATTTCGGTTAAGTTTCCAGAAATTGGAGCAAGCACAGGAACGGTTGCTGTTGCGATTCCATTATCACTGATATTTAAAGTATTTAATTGCTTTTGAAGCGAATTAAATCGAGCTCTTTCAATTTCGTATTCTGCCTTTGTTTTTTGAAACGTTTTTTTAGAATTTACGTCTTCCTCGCTTAATGTTTTTTGTCTTTCAAATTCTAATTTTAAAAACTCCAAATTGCTTTTTGAAGTTAAATAAGCTTCTTGTAATTTAGTGAACTCCGGACTTTCAATAGTTGCAATGGTTTGTCCTTTGCTAACATATTGTCCTTCTGACACAGAAATTGTTTTTACAATACCTGATGTATAAACTGAAACATCGGCTTGATTTTGAGGAGGTAACTTGGTATAACCATTTACATTTATTACTTCGCTTAAATTTTTATCTGAAAAAGTTCCTAATTCGATACTTGAGGCTTTAAACTGAGCCTCGTTAAGTTCTACTTCTTTTATTGCTGTAGGCTCTTTTTCATCTGAATGACTTTCTTCTGAATGTGTTTCGCCTTCTGCATGATTATGTCCATCCCCTTCCGTATGACGTAAAGAGAAATATAAAATAACAGCAAGGATTATTGCTCCAACTATTGATGCGTATATGATATTTGATTTCTTCATTTCTGTTTATATTATTGATTGATAGTATATTGTATAGCTATTATAGTTTGATTAAAATTATTTATAGCTTCATTATAATTGGTTTGTATTTCGGTAGCCGTTTCAATACCTTGTACATATTCTACATACGAAATATCTCCATTTTGATAACTTTTTGTAGCATTTTTAATTATTAAATCAGCATTCGGAATCGCTGTGTTTTTATAATAATCAATCAAGGATTGATAGGTTGTAAGTTGCTCCATTTGTTGTTCTAAATGACTTTTAAATTGCTGGTTTATATAGTTAGCATTTATTTGCTCCATTTCTATATTTGTTTGAGCAGCTTTACTTTTTTTAATAGTGCTACCCATAAATATCGGCACTGAAAGACCAACAGAAAACCCCTGAAATTGTAGTGAATCATCATAATATTTCGTTACACCATCCACTTCTTGATTCCCTGTTAAGGATTGCAAAAAGTAGCCTACTGAAAACTCTGGAAATAAATTTGTTTTTTCTAATTTATGATTTGCTTCAGCTATTTTAACTTGTTGATTAGCTAACTGAACAACCGGATTTTGTTTCACTAACGTGCTATCGATTTTTACAACAAAAGGCATAGGTACAAAAGTAGTATCCGAAAATACAATCTCATTATCGATATCTAAAAGTGTTTTAAGCTTGGATTTTTCGATAGCAATTTGCGTTTTGTATTGTTTGATTTTTTGTTCTAATTCTTGTTGTTTTGACACTGCAATTGTTTTTTCTAAAGCACTTGTTTCACCTGTTTGAAACTTTAGAGTTGCGGATTTGACAAATTTTTGCATTAGTTCATTTTGCTTTTCCAACAATGCCATTTGCTTTTCGTAGTATAAAATTGTATTCCAAGATTGACGAATAGAAAATGTAATTTCTTGTTTTGTAGCACTTAATTTATTTTGACTTGAAGAGTTGTTTTCTTGCAATAATTTTCTTTTTGCACTTATTTGAAAAGGATTGAAACTTTGACTAATTTGAAAATTTTTATCTTGAGCTTGCGAATTTATTTGTCCATAAGTTCCTGAAATTTCTGTTTTAGGCAATTCGAATGCAGTCTTAACTAATTGTGATTGCATTTTAGTTTCTAAGGTAACCGCTTGAACATTTAAGTTGTTTTTTAACCCCATTTCAAGAGCTTCATTTAAACTTAATTTTTTCTTTTCTTGAGCATTTATTGCCATAGAACTAACTAAAAAAGCCAGAAGCATTGTTGTTTTCTTCATGGTTTTACGTTTTATTTTAATTCCCTTTTCAAAGTATAAATACAAAATAGGTAAGACAATTAATGTTAGTAAAGTAGCTGTTATTAAACCACCAATTACTACTGTTGCTAAAGGTTTTTGAACTTCGGCACCTGAACTTGTGCTTATTGCCATTGGTAAAAACCCAAGAGATGCTACAGCAGCTGTTAATATAACAGGTCTTAAACGTACTTTAGTTCCTTCTTTTATTCGGTCATATACATTATCCATACCTTGTTTTTTAAGTTCATTAAAATAACCGATTAAAACAATTCCGTTTAATACCGCTACACCAAAAAGAGCAATAAATCCGACACCTGCGGAAATACTAAACGGCATATCGCGTAACCATAACGCCACAATACCTCCAATAGCAGATAATGGAATTGCAGTAAATATTAACAACGATTGTTTGATTGATTTGAATGTAAAATAGAGTAGGACTAAAATTAAACCTAATGCTACCGGCACAGCAACAGAAAGTCGTTTGTTTGCTTGGATAAGATTTTCAAATTGTCCGCCATAAGTAGTGTAATATCCTTCAGGTAATTTTAGTTTATCG
>JAKLIC010000181.1 GCA_022709825.1 Bacteroidota bacterium
TCCCAAGTTTCGTAGTAAATAGAATCATTTAGCTTAAAAACTTGAAATTCGTCGTGAAGATAAACTTTTTGTTCAGCACCACTTGAAACGAAAGATGCTATATCAATTTGGTTAAACCAAAAATGATTTAAATCACAAAATTTCTTTATGAACGCTGCTTCTTGACTTTTGATTTGCTTGCTTTATGTAGTTTTGCTACTTGTGCCCTTGCTTCCTCTAAGGTAACGGGTGACCTTTTGGATAGCATCTCCATGCCTAACTTGGCTCGCTCCTGAAATGATATTTTGTAGTTCATGCTTCATGAGATTTAAACAAAGATACGGAATTGTTTTAAAAAAAAATAAAAGTGATTCGTTGGACTATTTATTGGTTTATACTATTTTTAAGTTATTTTATTTCGTTAGTTTTGGTAAATAGTTTTTTTGGTAGATTAAGCTCTGATGTGTTGTCCTTTTTAATGGTCAGAAAGTAGGTTGTTTGCCAATTTTGAGTTTTTTCCGCTTGTTTACTTGTTGCAATGTCCCAAGGGGGATAAACTCTAATTCCACGTTTTCCCTCTTTGCCGTTTTTTGTTAGGATTCCTTTTGTTGCCAAAACTGATTTCGGGAAAATAAATTGTCCGAAGTGGTCTCCACTTTTTGATGTTATTAGTATAAAATCGATATTGTCTGAAAGGTCAAATGGTGCTGTTACTCCGTCTTTGTTTCTTTTCCAAAGGGTTACAAATTGTCCTTTTTTTGTTGGTGTAATTTTAGAAACACGGTGTTGAATTTTCTTCCCGTTCAGTTCAAACGAACAAGCTCCATAGTCTGCACTTTCATCATTCTGTTTGAAGTTTGAAAAGTGAAAACCACATTTGTCATAAACCAATTCTTTCACAACTGCTAAGTCGCTCGGCAGTGTGTTTGGTTTTGGTAGAGTGTTTTCCATTCTCATCTTTTCTTTTCGTTCATGTTTTTGGTGTTGCTGCTGAATGGTCGCCTTTTGGTGTAAACCTTTTTTTTAATTGCTTGTATCTACATAGTTTCCGGAGTAGTTTCCGGTTATCACTTCGCCATCTTCTCTGGTGAAAGTGAAGGTAAAATTAAGGGTAGTTGCCGTAATGGAATTTATGGTGACTGAGCCGGCGGTAGTCATAAAGCCACTTTGGTTATCATCTAAAATTGTATTTCCCCCTGAAACTTGAAAATTGTTAAGGTTTGCGTTTTCAAGGATTTGGTAATCGGGAAAATTTGTGATGGTTCCCGGTTCGATATTGACCGCCGGAAAGTCGAAAAAAACATAATTTATACCCGTGCTTTGATTTGTTTGAAAAGGATCAACATTTGCCAAAATTATAGAAATGTCGGAAATGGTGTTATCGATGGTGTTTTCATCACTTATGTAGGCATATTGAGTGGGGTAAAAATTTCCGTTTATATTAAAGCCATTGTTTTGTGCTTGATTTCCATCATCCTCCTCTGAGGAGCAAGAAAAAGAGATGAGAATAAGTAATAATCCGGCAATTAAATTTAAGTTTTTCATTCGTTTTGTTTTTAAAATTGTTTACTGTGTTTTTGTGGCTTTCATTACAGGGTAAGTTTCAGCACTAACCTCACAAATATAATTAAATCTTTATTTTAGTGTTGTTCGTTATTGCTATTCAAAAGACTTGAGGATAAAGTTTGCTGAGTTTAGCGAAATAGTTTATTTCTTTTGAAGATAATTAGCCATGGTTAAGATATTCGTTTTTTCAAATTTTTCTAATTCGAGTAAATCATTGTCACCTGTTATTAAAAAATCTGCTTTTCCATCTTTAGCTAAAGCAAGAAGGAAATCATCTTTTTCATCACGACAAAGATTTACTACACTAGTTACGTCAATAAATTCTGCTCTTGAATGAATTTCAGTCAGTAGTTCATTTAAATCGGTAATTGAAAAATATTTTTTGAATTTTGGTCTACGTGCGACTTCAACAAATTCGTCAAGTAATTCACGACTAAAAAGTAATATTAAATTTTCAGCGTTGAAAAGTTTGTCTAGCTTTCCATAGTCTTTAGAAAGTAAAAAACTAATCCAAAGATTGGTGTCTACAATAACTCTATCTTTTATTTTTGGCATAACGCTCAGCTCTAACCATTTCTACTTCCTTTGTTATCTCTTCTAAAGTAGGAACATTTGAAGAAGCTTTTTTACGAAATTTTGAAATAATCTTCATAAAATCTTGCTTTTTAGTTTCTTTAATTGAGATAAGTTTCAAGTCGGCTAGATCTTGAAGAAGTCTTGCTGCTTTAGGGTTTAGTATGTCAATCTGATATGTTTTCATATTTCAAATTTAGTAATTTTTTTCACAAGATGATTTTCTTTACGCTTTTTTTAGCATCATTTCTTTGAGTTGCGTTGTTTAAAAAAATCCTGTTTCGAGGGGAAACAGGATTTTGGGGAATGCTTCCTTTTATATTTTTTATGCTGAACGTTGTTGTTGTTCCGCTTGTTTAAGGACGATGTTGAAATCGATTCTTGTGTTTTTGGTGAATACTAAGAAGACTCTTTCAGTGATGTAGCCATCGCGTTTGAAGGTTACTGGGAACACGCCTGATTCGATACCTTTGAATTGGAAGTTACCCAATTCAGTGGATTTGGTTGTTTCCATTAAAGGTGATTCGATGGTGATGGTTACTTTGTCGATTGGTTGGCCAAGCTCGTTTGTTATATTTCCTTTTAGGGAAAGTGAGCGGTGGCCGGTGTTGACTATTTTTCTGGATTTGAAATATTCTTCATGGAAGGTTGCTTCAGCAAACATCAGCATGGTTACTAACTTGTCCATACGGAATAATAGTTTGTCGTTTTCGGCGAAAAGTTCTGCGATTCCGTCTGTGAAGAGGGTTCGGGTAACGATTCCTGCTCTGGTTTTTGGTAAAACGGCGTTGTAGTTTTCGATGCTGTCTTTCAAGGCTTCG
>JAKLIC010000182.1 GCA_022709825.1 Bacteroidota bacterium
AATTATTATGATCAATCCTACTTAGAAAATAGAAATCGGATTTGGGTTGTAAATTATAATCAACGAGTTTTTGATCGTAATCGATATGACCCAATGCTCTATGAAATGCAAATTGATTACCAAAACAATATTAACTATGGCTATGAAGTAAATTATATTCTTTATAACTATTTCGTTTATTTTCAACAAAAATATAAGCAAAAATTAGGGGGATTTGAACCTAGACTTTAATCGATGGAAAAATTAAAAAAACGTTGGGGAATAACCTCTAATTTTCAACTTATAATCATCTTTATTGTTTTTGCCATAACCGGATCATTATCAGCATATTTATCAAAGCCTTTTACAAATTACATTGGTTTAACAAGAGAAAATTTAGGAGGCTTTATATTACCAATCAGATTATTAGCTATTTTTCCAATTTATCAAGTACTTTTAGTTTTCGTAGGATTTATTTTTGGACAATTTAAATTCTTCTGGTGGTTTGAAAAAAAAATGCTTCGTGGAATGAAATTGGGTTTCATTGCAGATTTATTCGAGAAGAGAAAAATTGAGTAGCTAAGTATAAAATTAAAAAAGCTTCATATAATATGAAGCTTTTTGAGTAATTATTTCTTTTTTATCCAATAAGTATAAATCCAAGTTAAAGTAAACGTCGGAATAAAATCTAAACCGGGAATCAATTCTTCAATAAAAACGGTTATTCCACCAACTGTTCCAACAGTTCCTTTATACATTTTCAGTATAATTAAACCTGATATAGGAGCCCAAACTAAATCGGTTAATTCGCCTAAAAAAGGAATAGCGTAGGATATAAAACCAATCGCATCAAATAGTAAACCAAGTACTAAATCTCTTTTTTTAGTATCTTTTACAGGTTTTACTATACTCTCTTTTGTCATTTATTTTTGTTTTTGAATGCACAAGCTAAGACAAAAGTAATGCCAAATTATTTATCCTGTTTCAATAAATTAAAAAAGTCGTTACGATTTTCTTTATCATTAAAAATTCCGCCATATTGAATAGTAGATGTAAAGCTAGAACTGTCTTTGATTCCTCGACTCGATACACATAAATGCTCTGCTTCCATTACGACAATAACATCTTCAGTATTTAAAACTGATTTTAATTCATTAAAAATCTGCATAATCAACCTTTCCTGAACTTGTGGTCGTCTAGCATAATAATCCACAATTCTATTCAACTTCGATAAACCTATTACATTTCCGTTAGAAACATAACCAATATGTGCTTTACCAATTATGGGTAGAAAATGATGCTCACAAGTTGAATTAAAACTAATATTAGCTTCCACTAACATTTTATCATAGTTATAACTATTTTCAAAAACAGATATTTTAGGCTTATTCGCCGGATTTAATCCACTGAAAATTTCCTGAATAAACATTTTTGCAACTCGATGCGGGGTACCTCTCAGGCTGTCATCTGTCATGTCGAGTCCCATTTCTTCCATAATAATATGAAAATGCTTTTCAATAGTTGCCATTTTTTCAACATCCGATTTATCAAATGCATCCGGTCTCAAAAGCGTTTCGGCTGATGTCATATGATGTTCATCTCCTAAAATTTCAAATAATTCTTTTTCTATTAAGGTATTCATAGTTTTATATTTTTTTATTGTTGGAAATATATTTTAGATTCAATATTTTAAAAATTACTTTTTAGTTTTTGTTTATAATTTTTTTTCAATTTTTCAATTTTTGGTGTAATAACATAACTACAATACGATTGCGTTTTATTTAAATTATAATAATTTTGATGATAATCTTCAGCAATAAAAAATTCTGAAGCAGGACTCACTCTTGTTACAATTGGATTTTTAAACTTTTTTTCAGTAGTCATTAATGCAATATAATCTTGGGTAAGCTGCTTCTGATTATCTGTATAATAAAACACTTCACTTCGGTATTGAGTGCCCTCATCATTCCCTTGTCGATTTAACGAAGTTGGATCGTGTGTGGCAAAAAATATTTCCAACAACTCCCCGTAAGAAATTATTTTCGGATTAAAAGTAATTTGAATCGCTTCGGCATGACCAGTTGTACCATTACAAACTTCTTTATACGTTGGATTTTGAACAGTACCGCCAATGTAACCCGGCAATACTTTTTCAACACCCTTTAATTCTAAAAATATGGCTTCTGTGCACCAAAAACATCCACCGGCAAAAGTGGCAATTTCCATTTCGTTTGTCATTTTAATTTTAATTGGTTCTTTAACTTGGCTATAATTTGATTTCTTATCTTGTGATTGACATGAAATTGTTGCAAATGCAATCATCATAAAGAATAACTTTTTCATAACTAATTTTTTGTTTAACAAATGTAAGATAAAATTAAACAGTTTTAGTGGTGTTAACTTAAATTTATTATTTATACAACGATAAATAGAAATGATAGGTTTAATAATCCTTAAAATCTTTGTTACTTTGTGAAAACTATCTGATATGATTCAAGCAAAAAACATTCATAAAAAATTCGACCAACTTCATGTTTTGAAAGGAGTAGATTTAGTTGTGAATAAAGGTGAAATTGTTTCAATTGTTGGAGCTTCCGGTGCCGGTAAAACTACCTTATTACAAATAATAGGAACGTTAGAAAAACCAACACCACAAGCTGGAACAGAGCTAATCATTGATGAACAATCTGTTTTAGAAATGAATGACAAAGAATTATCTAAGTTTAGAAATTTAAAACTTGGGTTTATTTTTCAATTTCATCAACTCCTACCTGAATTTACAGCTTTAGAAAATGTTTGTATTCCAGCTTTTATAGCAGGAAAAAGCAAAACCGAAGCTGAAACAGAGGCAAAAAAATTATTAGAATACCTAGGATTATCGCATCGCATGGATCACAAACCCGGAGAACTTTCCGGTGGAGAACAACAACGTGTAGCAGTAGCAAGAGCTCTAAT
>JAKLIC010000183.1 GCA_022709825.1 Bacteroidota bacterium
AAACCAAAGCTTGGGGTGAAAATCCTGCTGACTTTGGGAGAAAATAAAATTAAACAACTTTTATCAAAATTTTAAAATCATTCATATAGTTTTAAAAAAATGAGCATTCCTTCTAAGAAATATTTCTTATTCATTGACGAAAGTGGTGATCATGGCTTAGTCACGCTTGACACCTCATTTCCGGTGTTTTTATTGTGTGGTTTGTTAACTAGTGAGGATAATTACAGTGACTTAAAAAATAATATCAACTCGATAAAAAATACATTTTGGGGCAAAAAAGAAGTTATTTTACATTCAAGAGATATTAGAAAATGTGAAAAAGAATTTCAAATTTTATTTAACTTAGAATTAAAATCTGAATTTTATAAAAGAATAAACCAAGTAATTGAAGAAGGAAAGTATCGCATATTAGCTTCAGCAATAAATAAAGAAAAGTACATTAAAACTTATGGTAAATTATCTAATGATGTGTATGAATTAGCTTTATCCTTTATTATAGAAAGAGCTATTTTTAGCTTGGATGAAATTAAAGGAATTACTAAACAATTAGAAATAGTCATAGAAAAAAGAGGGAAAAAAGAAGATAAAAAATTAGAAGAGCATTTTCAACGTCTGATTGCAAGGGGAACCGGCTTTGTTTCTGCGGAACGATTGGAAGAAGTAAATTTGAAAATAACTTTTAAAGATAAAAAAGAAAACATCAATGGTTTGCAACTTGCGGATTTAGTTGCCTATCCGATTGCTCGATACGTCATAGAACCTAAACGTGCCAATCCAGCCTTTGAAAAATTGGAACCAAAAATTTACAAGAAAAACGGGAAACGATATGGACTTAAAATATTTCCTTAAAAAACAAAAGCCAAACGTAATGTTTGGCTTCTGCTCGACCGGGGACACCCCAATCCTTTTATCTTTGATTTTGTGTATCAATTTGATGATGCAAATATATTAAAATATTTTTTAATTTCAATATTAAGCGAGAAAAACTAAGCATTGCTAAAAGTAAAGCACTAGGGGTTGGTAAAAGAGATGCTTCCTGCGTCAGCATGACAAAGGGGGTGGAAACCAACCTTTGAAGGGTTTGGAACGCTTCGAGGGTTGTTGGAAACCTTTGAGGGTTGTTGGGTTAACTCTTCGCTTCCTCATACCCATCAAACAATGTTTTTTGATAGACATCGCCATTGAATTTGTTAATTAATTCACGGATAAACTCGTAGTGTTTGACATATTGGTTGGGGATGAACAGCAATTGTATTTGCTTTTTTTTCAACAACTCCATTTTGAGAGCATCTGATTTCATGGTTTTTTTGTGGTGATAATGCTCTAATCCATTCAATTCAAAGACCACTTTGGGTTGATTGTTTTGAAAGAGCACGCCATCCAATTCTTTTTTATTCACCAACGGATTGTCTTTTTCCTCCGGAAATATGTCCACCACTTTTACATTTCGCCTGAAACGGGTATCCTTGAGCGAACAATAGTGTTGCATGGTTTTATAAAATTCATCTTCAAATTTGGAATTGTTGGAAAAGCCAATGGTTAGTTTATTCACTGTACTTTGGGTGACGTGGGTTGTACCGTTTTTGGCAGCATAGTCAATTAGGGCATACAAATCATCGTCTTTACGCGATAAGACATCAATTGCATTTAAATCGGTGACTACAATCAAGTTTTCTTTTGCTCGGGTAATGCCCACGTTAATCAATTGGCTGTTGTTTTTAATCCAATCGTAGGTTCTTCGGCTGGTTTTGGTGGAAAGGGAGGTGGAGATGATGATGGTCTTGTTTTCCTGGCCCTGTACTTTGTGAATGGTGCCACAACTTACGGAGTCAGCAATCACTCCGGCTTCTTTTGCTTTTGTTACATAATGTTGGAGCACTTCTTCTTGGTTCCTAAACGGAGTAAGAATGAATACATCGGTTAATTTGTTGCTTTTGATGTACTTTACAATTTCAATGGCTTCTTCCAGTTGTGCGTTTTTATGCTTTTGGTTGGCATTGGTCACCACAAGCAATTGAACACTCCCATTTTCTTTGATAGCCGAGAGGTTTAATCGTTGTTCATAAAAGCGTTTGTTGGAATACTCAATAATTTTTTTCCCACAGCGGTAATGATAGCTCAATAAAATTTCCCTTGAAATGCTGTCCATTTTTTTATAGGCCGACAGTATAGAGTGATGGTAATAACTGTAATCCATATCAATGTTGAGCTGCTTCATCAGTTTATCATTCTTGTGCTCATCAAAAAGGATAATGGGTTGCAGTTGGTTGGTATCGCCTATCAATACCATGTTTTTACATTTAGAAATAGGCACTAAACTGGTTGGAATATCACATTGTCCGGCTTCGTCTATGGTTAATAAATCAAATTTGAACTTTTGTCCCAAACGACGGCTGGAGATATTGGTGGTTAAAATAATAGGAAATACTTTAGTGAATTTTTCGAGGTTTTTATCGTCGCTCAACCAATTATTAAATTCTTTGATTTGTTCATTTTCCTCTTCAATGTGCAGAATTTCAATTAATTCAATATAGTCTTTCGTTTTTAAACGCTTGATGTACTTTAATGATTCAAAGTAGAAAAATTGAAGTAACTTGTAATTTCCTTCAATGATTTCAAAAATTCCTTTTACATCTTCGTCTTTGGTTACCGGTATAGAATGTAATTTCTTTTCCAGTTTTTCTTTTTCTAATTTCAATAAATAATAATCACCTCTGGACAACAATCCTTCTATAAATTCAAGATTTTGTTGTAAATCGGTTCGTTCTTCATACTGCTGTAACTTTTCCACCAATCGTTTGTTTCGCTCTTTTGAATTTTCCTTTAGATTGAGCAAAAGCGATTCTTTAGGGACATCGTTAGTTTCAAATTCATATAGCT
>JAKLIC010000184.1 GCA_022709825.1 Bacteroidota bacterium
TTTACATTTACACGAAATTCTGTGATTTGTCCGTCATCAACTAGAGCACTTTGCTCCTGAACATAAACGGAGCGAATATTTTTTAACGATTTTGATGCTTGAGCAACTGCTTTCCGTGTTGCTTCTTCCCAACTGATTTCAGAACTGGAAAGAACTTCAATTACTTTTAAGATAGCCATGTTTTATAATTTAGTATTTAAAGATACCTTTTTTTATTAATTTTTCAAAAAAATTGTCTAAAATTGATAACATTAGCTTAACATTTGATTGAAATAGTTAACGGAATTTTGCAAAAAATTATCTTGATGGATCAGATATATATTATCATGCTTTTTGCACTTGCCTTATTGGCAATTACTGATTTAATGGTGGGTGTTAGTAATGATGCTGTTAACTTTTTAAACTCTGCAATCGGTTCTAAGGCTGTTTCGTTTAAAACCATAATGATTGTTGCAAGTATCGGCGTGGCAGTTGGAGCATTATATTCAAACGGAATGATGGAAATTGCCAGAAATGGAATTTTTACACCCAGTATGTTTAGCTTTAATGATGTAATTATCATCTTTTTGGCAGTAATGATTACGGATGTTTTACTGTTAGACGTGTTTAATACTCTTGGTTTGCCTACTTCTACAACTGTTTCCGTAATATTTTCATTATTAGGAGCTTCTGTTGTTTTAGCAATTTATAAAGTTTATGTTGCTGATGGCAATATGGATAATTTGGGGGCTTATATAAATACTAAAAAAGCATCAGAGATTGTTTACAGTATCTTGCTGTCAGTTATACTTTCTTTTGGTCTTGGAACTTTAGTGCAGTATATTTCAAGGCTGATTTTTACATTTCATATTGATAAGAGATATAAATATGTTGGAGCAGTTTTTGGTGGTGTTGCTATGACTGCTATTACTTTTTTTATTCTTGTAAAAGGATTAAAATCAGTTACTTTTGTGCCTTCAGAAATAAAAGATTTTATCAAAGATAATCCATTTACGATTATCGGGTATTCGCTTGTTTTTTGGACGATTTTTTGTCAATTTTTAATGAGTATTGTCAAGTACAACATTTTCAAATTTATTATTATAGTCGGTACTTTTGGTTTGGCTTTGGCTTTCGCCGGAAATGATTTAGTTAATTTTATAGGTGTACCTATTGCTGCTTACCAAGCATATGAAATTTATATTGCTCCGGGTCAAAATCTGGGGGCGACAGAGTTTATGATGTCCGGCTTAGAGGAAGAAAATTTACCTGCTCCGTTTTTGTTTTTAGCATTAGCAGGGGCTGTTATGGTTTATACATTATGGACATCAAAGAAAGCAAGGACTGTAATTGAAACAGAACAAAACCTTTCTCGTCAAGGTGATGGAACAGAAAAATATAATGCTAATACACTTTCCAGAAACTTAGTTAGAGCAATGTTATATGTTGGAAATATAATAAGTTTCATACTCCCAAAATCATTACAGGAAAAATTAAATGCTCAGTTTATTCAACCTGAAGTAAAAGGGAAAAGAGATAAGCAACCTATGTTCGATATGGTTCGTGCTTCAGTAAATTTAGTTGTGGCCTCTGTCTTAATTTCAATTGGAACCTCTATGAAATTACCACTTTCTACAACTTATGTAACTTTTATGGTGGCTATGGGATCCTCTTTTGCAGATAGAGCTTGGGACAGAGAAAGTGCAGTTTACAGAGTTGCCGGTGTATTTAATGTTATTGGAGGCTGGTTTATAACGGCTATAGCAGCTTTTTTGTCGTCAGCAATTATAGCTTATATTTTATTTATTGGAGAGGTTTATGCGTTTTTTGCTTTTATGATCATAGTAGCTATTTTCTTTTACCGAAGTAATCAAATTCATAAAAGAAAAATGAAGGATGAAGATGATATTAAAAAATTAAAAAAGGAAGATATTGTTACTATTAAAGAAATTATAAACGAAAGTTCTCAACAAATATCTAGAGTAATATTTACAACAAATAAAGTTTATACAGATGTTCTCGATAATTTAGGTCTACAAGATTTGGCTAAACTTAAGGAAAACAAAAAAGCATTAAAAAAACTTGAAAAAGAGGTTGATGAATTGAAAAGTAATGTTTACTACTTCATCAAAAATTTAGATGAAACATCCGTAGAAGCCAGTAAGTTTTATGTAATGATTTTGGGTTATCTGCAAGATATGATACAGTCGTTGGCTTTTATAACTCAAAATAGTTATTCACATATTAACAATAATCACAAACAACTGAAATTCAATCAAATTAGAGATTTGAAAAGTATTGATGTTGAATTGCAAAAATTATTTGATACTATAGAAACAATTTTTAAAGACCAAAGTTTTGATAGATTAGATGAGGTTTTAAAAGAGAAAAATCAAATTCTAAATAATGTCTCGGAATTAATTCAAAAACAAATCACACGAATCAGAACGGTAGAAACTAGTCCAAAAAACAGTAAATTATATTTTGGGTTGTTATTAGAAACAAACGATTTGATAAAAGCAACCATGAATTTACTGGAACTTTTCAAAGAGTTTACCATTCATGTGAAAAGTAAAAAATAAAAGCAAAAATCCTTGAGTAATCAAGGATTTTTGCTTTTAAAAAAGTTTGTTATGCGTTAATTGCTTCTACTTTTATGGCTTCATCATTCAGCATGTCTTTTAACATGTTTTCAATACCGTTTTTCAAGGTAAATGTGGAAGAAGGACAGCCGCTACAAGCCCCTTGTAAAACAACTTTTACTCTTTTTTCAGCTTCATCATAGGAATCAAACAATATATTTCCACCGTCGGCTTGAACAGCCGGTTTCACGTATTCCTCTAAAATATTGATAATTTGTTGGGATGTAG
>JAKLIC010000185.1 GCA_022709825.1 Bacteroidota bacterium
TGTTCGTTTTTTTCAAGGATTATTGCCTATTTGGTTGTTTGATTGGTTTGTGGGCAAGGTAATGGGCGTTTATAATACAATGGAACATTTTAAAGGACGTTAATTCACAAACGAAAATCTTTTTCAATTGGCATAATTGCTTGAAAAATAGTTTTGTAATTACAAAAAAGCTTCGTACTTTTGCACACCTTTTGGCGAAGAAGAGTTTCCATTGGGTATAAACTATTTATGTAAACAACTTCTGCTGTTTTCTATCGCATCAAGAAACTCAAGAGAACTCAGAATACAAATTTTTAATCAGCATGTCTGAAATTTTAAAAGAACAAGAAGCGTTTTTAGCAAACTTTAACTGGCATAACTTCCAAGAAGGAATTGATGCAGTAGATGAAAAAAACCTAAGAGAATTTGAAGAGTTGGTTGCTAAAACCTTCATTTCAACTGACAGTGACGAAGTAGTAATGGGAACAGTGGTTCGTATTACAGATCGTGATGCTATCGTTGACATCAACGCGAAATCAGAGGGAGTTATTTCTTTAAATGAATTCCGTTACAACCCAGGTTTAAAAGTGGGTGACAAAGTAGAAGTTTTAATCGACGTTCGTGAAGACAAAACCGGTCAATTGGTTTTATCACACAGAAAAGCCAGAACAATCAAAGCATGGGATAGAGTTATTTCAGCTAATGAAACTGGTGAAATCGTGAACGGTTTCGTAAAATGTAGAACTAAAGGTGGTATGATTGTAGATGTTTTCGGAATTGAAGCATTCTTACCAGGTTCTCAAATTGATGTAAAACCAATTCGTGACTACGATCAATATGTAAACAAAATGATGGAGTTCAAAGTAGTAAAAATTAATCACGAATTTAAAAACGTGGTAGTTTCTCACAAAGCTCTTATCGAAGCTGATATCGAAGTTCAGAAAAAAGAAATCATTGGTCAATTAGAAAAAGGGCAAGTATTAGAAGGTGTTGTTAAAAACATTACTTCTTACGGTGTGTTTATTGATTTAGGTGGTGTTGATGGATTAATCCACATCACAGACCTTTCTTGGTCAAGAATCAATCACCCTAGTGAAGTGCTTGAATTAGACCAAAAATTAAACGTTGTAATTCTTGATTTTGATGATGAGAAAACAAGAATTCAATTAGGTTTAAAACAATTAAATGCTCACCCATGGGATGCTTTAGATGCTAACTTAAAAGTAGGTGATAAAGTGAAAGGTAAAGTAGTTGTAATCGCTGATTACGGTGCTTTCATTGAAGTTGCTGAAGGTGTTGAAGGTTTAATCCACGTTTCTGAAATGTCATGGTCAACGCATTTACGTTCGGCTCAGGATTTTATGAAAATTGGTGATGAGGTAGAAGCAGTTGTATTGACTTTAGACAGAGACGAAAGAAAAATGTCTTTAGGTATCAAACAAATGACGCAAGATCCTTGGACTGATATAACTTCTAAATACCCAGTTGGTTCTAAACATAAAGGTATCGTTAGAAACTTTACAAACTTTGGTATTTTCGTAGAATTAGAAGAAGGTATCGATGGTTTAATTTATATCTCTGATTTATCTTGGACTAAGAAAATCAAACATCCATCTGAATTTGTGAATGTAGGTGAAACGTTAGATGTTGTTGTCTTAGAATTAGATGTTGACGGACGTAAATTATCGTTAGGTCACAAACAAACTACGGCTAATCCTTGGGATAAACATGAAGATGCTTATGCTGTAGGAACTGTTCACAACGGTACTATCGCTGAGATTGTTGACAAAGGAGCAACAGTTGATTTTGGTGATGATGTGGTTGCTTTTGTACCAACTCGTCATTTAGAAAAAGAAGATGGTAAAAAATTGAAAAAAGGTGATGCTGCTGACTTCAAAGTAATTGAATTCAACAAAGAATTCAAAAGAGTTGTTGCTTCGCACACGGCTATTTTCAGAGAAGAAGAGGAGAAAAATGTGAAAGCTGCTACTGAAACAGTTGCTGCAAATAATAATAATAACACAAACGCTCCTGCTCAAACACTTGGTGAAAATAACCAAATTTTGGCAGACCTTAAAGCTAAAATGGAAAAAGGAGAGAAAAAATAATTCTCAAATTTTTATAAATCTAAAAGTTCTCTCGTGCAAACGAGGGGACTTTTTTTGTTATGTCAAAACTAATTTGAACAAAAAAAACCACGTTATTACGTGGCTTTTCTGATTTATAGTAAACAATTATCTTAAAACGGCACCCAATTCCTTTTCGAAATTTAGTTTGAGTTTATTCATAATTTTATCAATCTGCTCATCTGTCAAGGTTTTTGTAGTATCTTGAATATGAAAGCTCAAAGCATATGATTTTTTTCCTTCCGGTAAATTATTTCCTTCATACACATCAAACAAACTTATTTCCTTTAACATAGATTTTTCGGTTTGACTGGCAATAGCATATAAAGAATCAAATGTGATATGTTGATCTAATAGTAAAGCAAAATCTCTGCGAACTTCAGGATATTTTGGAATGTCTTGAAATTTAATTTTATTTGAAATAAGTTTTAAAATTAAATTCCAATTGAAATCGGCATAAAAAACAGCTTGTTTAATATCGAAGTGTTTTAGGATTGATTTTTTGACAGTTCCCATTTCTACTAAAACATCATTTCCAATCGCTAATGCAATTCCCTCTCCAAATACATCTGAAACAGCTGGAAGTGTTTTGGTTTTTGGAAGCGATAGACGTGAAAAAATGGTTTCAACATAACCTTTAAACAAAAAGAAATCACTTGGTTTTTGTGGATTGGTCCACATTTCATTTTGACGATTACCGGAAACAAAAAGGGTTAAATGCTTATTTT
>JAKLIC010000186.1 GCA_022709825.1 Bacteroidota bacterium
TACTTTTCTCCGCGATACAATCATTGGAAATTACCGTTCTGTTACATTACAAATTATTCCAAACAGAAATGTGAATAGAATGGATGTTTTTGCTGATGAAAAGTTGAAATTTCACAATATGAAAGCCAATGGAATTATAGCTATAAATCAAAAAGGAAGCTTTTACAAAAGAAAAGATTCAAGATTATTAAATTATTATCCCATTGACAATAAACCTTTGACACTTAGTTTCCAAATCTCAAAAGAAGCCGATTTAGAAATGGAAGTTATGATTTCATCCTTTGATTTATTGGAAAATCCGATGTTTTCTATTCCAAATCGTCCGGATGAATTTATCCCAATGCCTTTTGTTCTAAATGATGCAATTGTTGTAAAAAAGAAAATTTTTAAGGTAAAACCAATCGAAAAACAAATTTTAAAATCCGAGAGTTACGAAGTGATTAAAGATTCAATTATCATAAAAAAAGACAGTCTTGAAGCAAATTAGTATTTTAGGATGTGGCTGGTTAGGATTTCCCTTAGCAAAATCATTACTAAGCAAAAATTATTCAATAAACGGTTCGACAACTTCCTTTTCTAAATTAGAAGTTATGAAGTTGGTGGGCATTTCTCCATTTCTCTTATCTCTTGATGAAAATGAAATTCAAGGAGATATCTCAAACTTTCTTTTAAATTCTGAAATACTTATCATTGCTATTCCTCCAAAATTAAGAGGAAATTCTAACGAAAGTTTTGTCTCAAAAATAAAAATATTACTTCCTTCTATTCAACAGTCTACAATAAATAAAGTACTTTTTATCAGTTCAACATCCGTTTATGCTGATGATAATACCATAGTAACTGAAAATACAATTCCAAATCCAGAGACAAAAAATGGTCTTCAACTTTTGAATACTGAAAAATTATTACAAAACAGTACTTTTTTTCAAACCACTATTCTTCGTTTTGGTGGTTTAATTGGTAAAGACAGACATCCAATCCGTTTTTTAGCCGGAAGAACTAACTTGGAAAATCCGGAAGCTCCAATTAATTTAATTCATCAACAAGATTGCATTGCAATTATTGAACGAATAATAGAACAGGATTGTTGGGGTGAAGTTTTTAATGCTGTGGCTCCTTTTCATCCTTCCCGAAAAAGATATTATACAGAAAAAGCGATAGAATACAATTTAGCTTTTCCGCAATTTAATGAAAATCTGACTTCAATTGGAAAAACAATAAGTTCCGATAAATTGATTCGAATTTTGGGATATGAATTTAAAAATTTAGGTTAAATTTACCTTTCCAAACTAAACTTAAAATGAACAATTCACCAAAATTTGCTGTCATCGGTGGTGGTAGCTGGGCAACTGCGATAGCAAAAATGCTTTGCGAAAACCAAACAGAAATTTGTTGGTATATGCGAAATCAAACCGCGGTTGACCACATCAAAGCAGAAAAACACAATCCAAACTATTTGAGTTCTGTTGAATTTAACACCAATAAATTAAAGCTTACTACTGATATAAATGAAGCGGTTGCTTATGCCGATTACCTGATTTTTGCCATTCCTTCCGCCTTTTTAAACACTGAATTAGAAAAATTAACAGAATCATTTGAACATAAAGTCATTTTTTCTGCCATCAAAGGGATTGTTCCGGAAACATTTTTAATCGTTGGTGAACATTTTCACAAACAATACAATATTCCTTATGAAAATATTGGTGTTATTACCGGTCCGTGTCACGCGGAAGAAGTTGCTTTAGAACGTCTTTCGTATTTGACAATTGCCTGTGCTGATGCAAAAAAAGCAAAAGTGGTGGCTCAAAATTTATCTTGTAAATACATCAAAACAAAAATTTCCGATGATATTATCGGAACGGAATATGCGGCTATGTTAAAAAATATTTATGCCATCGCAGCCGGTATGGCTCACGGCTTAGGATATGGCGACAATTTTCAGGCTTTATTGATGAGTAATTCCATTCGTGAAATGAAAAAGTTTATCAAAAAAGTACACCGCATGAAACGGAATATTAATGATTCTGCTTATTTAGGCGATTTATTAGTAACCGGTTATTCTGTATTTTCCCGAAATCGAATGTTTGGAAACATGATTGGAAAAGGATATACCGTAAAAAGTGCCATGATGGAAATGAGCATGGTTGCGGAAGGTTATTATGCCGTGAAAAGTGCTTATAAACTGAATCAAAACTATCAAGCAAAAACACCAATTATTGATGCAGTTTATGAAATTTTATACGAAGGGAAAGATCCTAAAAGTGTGTTTAAAAAACTGACGGATAAGCTGGATTAAATGAGTAACCGCTGGAAATTTCAATTAAAAATAGGCTTTTATTGGGGAACATTTATGACACTCTTCATGCTGTTATTTTACAGCAAAGAAGTTGCTGTTATAGATCAAATTAAATCGTCTCAATTCTATTTGAAATCCATTGGACACTTTTTGATTGGAATCTTTATTATGGGTTATATTTGGTGGAAAGAAAAAAATATTGCTTCGAAGAAAGACTAAATTTACTTTACAATTACACCATTCACAAACAGTATAGGCACTTCTTCAGTAGCCCGTTCGTTAATAGTGTTGGTTCTGAAAATAAATTTTTTATCGTATAACGTGTTTCCAATAAAATAAGTCACCATAAATTCATTGTTAAGTGCCAAGACACTTTGCTCAACCATTTCCACTTTTATTACTGAAACAGATGGAACTTTGATAAAAGCATGACGCAGCAAAGATGTTTTTTTCATTTCTCCTTTTATCGTTCCGAAAGCTTTGGAAACAACCATTACGCTATCTAA
>JAKLIC010000187.1 GCA_022709825.1 Bacteroidota bacterium
TGTGATAACTAAAAGCAAAATGAAGTTTATAGTTCTTGAAGTAGGTGCCTTCAAAACTAGTTGAAACTGAAATTTTTATGCCTCTTGTTATTTGTGAAACCATAAATTAATATAAAATAAAACCAATAAAAACCATGATTACCGCCACAAAAAGTGCAGTAGTTGGCAACATAAAGGTCAAAAGTACAAATTTTAAAATTGTTTTCAAACGGCTTTGTTGATAAAAATTTCTTAAAGCTTTATACAAGTAAAATAATAATACAATAGGAATGAAGTATGATAAGTCAATATTAATCAGTAAATTAATCAATTCAGCAAGAAAAAATAATAAAAAAACAAAGCTCATGACACTAAAAACAAAAACCATGTGTTCTGCATAATTCAGTTTGCTTCTAAAATAAATAATAGCAAAGACAATGGTTAGAAATGGTAGCGAAATGAAAAGGATAAAAGGCAGTTTTTCATCTAAATAGTTTGCGAATTTTTCAACCGCTGAATCGTCTTTGCTATTAAATTCGTTGACTTGAAAACTTTTTTTCAATAAAAATTTATTCCAATTGCTGTTTTCGTGTTTCAATGTATCCAATATTTTATCAAAATCTTTTTCTTTTGATTTTTCTAAAAAAGTGGTATAAGTGTCTATCTTTAGAAAAGTTCTTTTAAAAATATTTTTACCTTCAAGTTGTTTTTCGGTGTATAAAGTGTCGCTTATTTTTGTTTCATCAAAGAATATGTTGTTTCTGTCTTTTTTCCTTTTTACCGTTGATGAATCTATTTTTTCTTGTAAGTTTTCCTTTTCTTGGTATTTTGCAATACTGTCATTTATGCTCACTTTTTCATTTCCTATGGTAAAATCGGTGTTTTCAACTTCACCGAATTTTTCGACCAATCCACTAAAAATAAAATAAATTAAAGAGACACTTAAATAAAATCGAAAAGGATTTGCATAATAAAGTCTTTTGCCTGTAATAAATTCTTTCGCTGCTTTTCCGGGTTTTGTAAATAAAGAAACAATAGTGTGTTTTACTTTAGAATCATAGGCATAAAAATTGGCTAAAAATTCATCAATAAAATCCCGCAATGCTAATCGTTTGGTTGTGTTTTTTTGCCCACAATTTGGACAAAATTTATCTGAAATATCCAATGGATGATTGCAATTCAGGCAAGAAATACCACGGTAGTCTTTAAGTCTCTTTGTTGACACGTTTAATCTTTATTTGTTGTTTATTTTGTCATGTAGATAGAATTGGTCATTCCTCTGCCAATAATTCGATCATATCGGTCATTATTTCCTCTATAATAAACCAAGCAAGTATAATTGTTTTCTGTTTGAATAAAATTACCATCAATTGCCTTTTCATAATCTACTTTCCCATTTGAATCGGCGATAGTGTATTCGTAATTGGTAAATCCTTGTTTGATGATGATGGCTTTTTCGTAAACTCCTTTTTCTTTATTATAATCCATCTTATTTTCAGAAGTTAAGGCGTAGTTGTTGAACATTCCGGTTACATAAATGTCTTTTTTTTCATAAAAAGTTGGAGCACTTAGTGAAAAAAATACCCAAGAATAATCAGACTCTACATTTACATCATCCCGTGCATCTATATTTTGAATAACAAAAATACCATTAGCATCGGGTGCATAGGTATATTTTAAAGTGGACCGGGGAAAATTGGTTTGTAAAAAAGTGTTATAAATTCCGGTAAGGGTTATTCTTCTGACATTGTTGGCAGCATTTCGAATGTCTTTATTTTCAAAATATAAAAACTCATTACCTGCCCAAAACTGTGTTTCTTTATCATATTTATAATACAAATCAGTCCCTAGTGTATACATTGGTTTTATATTCATAATGGCCGTGTGCCAAATGTCGTTTTTCAACAATACAATTTTTACATTTTGAATAGGGTTTTGCAAGGCAATATTAGCGGGTTTTACATAAAATTCCAGATTGTGTTTAGAATATAAATCCCTAACGTCACGTGGATTTTTAACCAACATAGGTACGTTAACTAATTCTTCGTATAATATGAATTTTCTGGAAAAAACAACTTCTTGATTGTTGTTTAATATAGTAATGATGTAATTTCCACTAACCTTAAAGCCTTTTGTAATACTATTAGGGAACATAATTCGGTACCTTGAATACATTTGTAAGGTGTTAAATGAATTATCATATGTTATTATTCGTTGGTTATCTAATCCAACTAGGTATTCATTTAAATTTAAATCAGATTTAGTCCAGTCATAATCACAATGGGTTATGGTGTAATAATAATTGGCTTCATCTCCATATAAATCATCAAAAACAAATTGAAATTGTTCCCCTAATTTAAAAATGGGCATAACATTTTGATTATTTTGAATAAAAGAAATGGTTTTAATGTTAAAAGGCGGATTTGTTTCTTGTTCGGGCTGAGCGAACAAAAACGATGAAATAAAACTAAAAATAAGTATAAGACGAATTTGAATCATATTGTAGATTGTTAAAAACAAAAAAGTAAATATAATATTATTTGTTTACATAAAAGATGCCAAATTTAATTTGATTCTATGTTTTTTATTTGTAAATCAATTCAGGTTGTCTTTGAAGCATTATTTTATTTTTTTTGGTTGAATATCATCGGTTATGTTTTTTTTAATTTAACTTTAAAATATAAAGTGAACCAAGGTTTTATTTAGAATTGATATAAATAAATAAAAATCGATTAGACATTTGTTAATCCTTAATGTCTATTGTTTTAAAATTTTTAAATTTGCACCGTTTTCAATTAAGTAAATTCATTTAATAATCATATC
>JAKLIC010000188.1 GCA_022709825.1 Bacteroidota bacterium
ATCCCAACCCGAAAGTATCAACATTCCTGCGGCTAAAACTTCATTAATTGGAGCAATATTAGTAGCTGAACGGTAACCTCGTTGGTGTAACGATTCACCGGAAGTATCCAACGAAACCGTACATTGGTCACGATCTAAGTGAATATGAATTCGCAAATCCGGAAAGTCTTTGTCAATACTCGGACGAACACCGGTTTTTTCTCGAAATTGATCTACAATTGCATCTTTCGTTTTTAGTGCTACAAATTGTGAGTTGTTAAATGCTTCCGAATACAAGGTTACATCTACTACAAAAGTTTGCTTTTCATTCATAAATTGACTCCAATCAATACTTGAAATTACATCATATAAACTTTTGTCATTAAACACTTTAAACCATTTAATTGGTTTCAAAATTTTAAGTGCTGTTCTCAACGATAAATTAGCTTTATACATAAAACCTTTATCACCGGAAAAAGTAACAACCCGTGTTCCGGTTTGCACATCTTGTCCGCCTAATTGCTGAACTTCTTTTGCTAAAATATCTTCAAAACCAAAAAAAGTTTTGGCAACCATCTTAAAATTCTTTTCCATGTCTTTTTAAATCTGTAAAACTTGGCAAAAATACACTAAATTTGCACGTTCTTAAAGCAACTGTTCAATTAATGTCAGAATCTAAAAATCCCGAAACCCACAACTCGCAACCTGCAACAGAAAACTGGTACGCTTCGTGGTTTGACACACCCTATTATCACATTCTTTATAAAGATCGAGATTATGATGAAGCACAGGCTTTTATGGATAATCTCACCCATTATTTGAATTTACCGGAAGAATCTAAAATTTTAGATTTAGCTTGTGGAAAAGGACGTCATTCGATTTATTTGAATCAATTGGGTTATGAAGTAACTGGAGCAGATTTGTCTGAGAATAGCATCAATGAAGCTTCAAAATCATCCAATGAAAAATTGCATTTTGTAAAACACGACATGCGAATTTCATTCGAAGAAAAATTCGATGCCATTTTCAATTTATTTACCAGTTTTGGTTATTTTGAAGATGATGCTGATAATTTAACGACGCTAAAAGCTATTCGCGATAGCTTAACTGAGTATGGCTTTGCTGTGATAGACTTTATGAATGTAGATTTTGTGTTAGAAAATTTAATTCCCGAAGAAACAAAAACGGTTGATGGAATCGATTTTCATATCAAACGCTATGAAAAAGATAATCATATTTACAAAGAAATTTCGTTTTCGGATAAAGGAAAAGATTATTATTTTACTGAAAAAGTTCAAGCTCTCCGATTAGCAGATTTTGAAAAAATGATGGACGAAGCCGGCATTTATTTATTGGATGTTTTTGGAGATTATAAACTCCGAAAATTTTACAAAGCACAGTCTGAACGTTTAATTTTGATATTCAAATGATGCATTATATTATTACTTTTACCGCTATTATTCTTGGTTTTTTAATCGCTTTGTTTTTAAAACCACAGAAGAAAAGAAACATCAAATTACTGTTGGCTTTCAGTGGTGCTTTTTTACTTTCGTTAACCGTTTTACATTTATTACCTGAACTATTCGAGGAATCGCATCATGTGCATGAGGGCGAACAGGTCAATTCATCCATTCCGGTAGGTGTTTTTATAATGATTGGGATTTTGTTCCAAATTATCTTAGAATTTTTCTCCAAAGGTGCTGAACACGGGCACGTTCATGTGCATACAGATGAAAATAATGAACTGCATCACATTCCTTGGTTGTTATTTATTAGCTTGTGTATTCACGCTTTGTTAGAAGGCTTTCCAATTCATGAAAATACAAATTTAGCCTATGGAATTGCTGTACACCACTTCCCTATTGCCATAATTTTAACCTTGTTTTTTGTGAATGCAAAGATGAACAAATTCATGGTTTTTGTCTTTATGTTTTCGTTTGCTTTGATGACACCACTTGGAACCTTATTAGCAGAAGAATTGCATTTTGCTCAACATTATTCCAAAGAAATTTCGGCTATTGTGGTTGGAATATTATTCCATATATCTTCAACAATTATTTTTGAAAGTAATGAAGGTCACAAATTCAATTTGGCAAAAATCACTATGATTGTGTTGGGATTTTTATTGGCGTATGTAATGGAAATGGGACATTCGCATTAAAATTTCAAAAATCAACTTCAAAAACCAACTTCAATTACAAAATTCAAATTCAAAATTTGCAACTTTGCGACTTTACGAGAAACGAAAATCTCTTATCTTTGAGTGAAATTTTGCACTATGTCTTTTACCAAAACCACCGAACAATCCTCCAAATACGAGCATCTGGAAAAAATGTCAGTTTCTGAACTTTTACAAAACATCAATACCGAAGATAAAACTGTCCCTTTAGCCGTTGAAAAAGCATTACATCAAATTGAGAAAACAGTTGAAAAAGTAGTGAGTCAATTGCAAAAAGATGGTCGATTATTTTACATTGGAGCGGGAACATCGGGAAGATTAGGTGTTGTAGACGCTTCAGAATGTCCGCCAACCTTTGGAGTACCATTTGATTTAGTGGTTGGAATTATTGCCGGTGGAGACAAAGCCATTCGTAAAGCGGTTGAATTTGCAGAAGATGATACCGTACAAGCATGGAAAGATTTGACTGAATTTAACATCAATTCAAATGATTTTGTCATCGGAATTGCTGCCTCCGGAACCACGCCATATGTAATTGGCGGATTGGAAAAATGCAATAAACATAACATTCCAACAGGTTGTATTACTTGCAACGAAGGAAGTCCGCTTTCGCAAGTTTCAAAATTTCCGATTG
>JAKLIC010000189.1 GCA_022709825.1 Bacteroidota bacterium
TTCCTTTCAAGCAGGAGAAATCAGAGGAATTGTAACCACAGATGTAATGGCTCGTGGTTTAGACATTTCAGATATTACACATGTTGTTAATATGGAATTTCCGGAAGTTCCTGAGCAATACGTGCATCGCATCGGACGAACAGGTCGTGCCGACAAAACCGGTACTGCCTTAAGTTTTGTGAGTCCGAGAGAAGAAGAAATTCAAATTGAAGCTGAAATTTTAATGGAAAAAGAAATTCGGTTTTTAGCATTACCCAATATTGAAATCGAGGAAAAAATACTCGAATTCGAAAAAGAGAAAAGAAAAATGAAAGTGCTTCTGAAACGACCAAAAAAAGAGGGTGGTGAAGCATTTCATGACAAGAAAGACAAAAACAAAAAGGTTAATTTAGGTGGGCCTGGGAAACGTACTCCCAGAAAAACAGAATCCAGAAATCGTGGTGTAGAGAAGAAAAGAGATGCTAAAAGAAAGAAAAAATAGAATAAATAAGTAGGCGAAGTATTTTATATACTTAATTCTACAGACCTCATTGTAATTCTTTTGTACTATTAAAATATAAAAACTATCTTTGAAAAACTTTCATTAAATGCAGTTTAAACATCCTGAAATTCTGTATTTCCTATTTTTATTGGTTTTACCAATTTTGGTTCATTTATTCCAACTTCGTCGTTTTAAAAAGGAATACTTCACCAATGTAAAATTTCTAAAAGAGCTTTCTATACAAACGCGTAAAAGTTCACAACTTAAGAAATGGCTTCTGTTACTTACCCGTTTATTTTTATTAACAGCTTTGATTTTTGCCTTTGCACAACCTTTTTTTAAAGCGAAAGATAGTAAAGGAGTAAATAATGAACTTTATATCATTCTTGATAATTCCTTTAGTATGCAAGCCAAAGGAAAACAAGGAGAACTGCTTAAACGTGCCGTACAGGAATTATTAGAAAATATACCGGAGAACAAAACTTTTTCATTGTTAACCAACGATGCTATTTATTGGAATACTGATATCAAATCGATACAGAAAGAATTGATGAATTTGAATTATAGTGTCAATTCGTTTCAATTAGATCAAAGCCTGACAAAAATTAAATCTAGAAAAACACCTTATAATAAAGATTTAGTTATCATAACCGATGCAATTAATTTACAGGAGAACCAACTGAAACCACTTGACAAAACGTATAATCCTTTCTTTATTATTCCAAATTCAGAACAAAAAAATAATGTTTCTGTTGATAGTGTGTATTTACACCAAACATTAGATAATTTTTACGAAATAGGTGTAAAAATAAAATCTTATGGAAAATCGGACATTGAAATTCCGGTTGCTTTGTATAATCAAAAACAATTTATTGCTAAAACTCAAATTAAAGTGAATCAACTTGAGAAAGATCTTTTCTTCACTATTCCAAAAGCAGATTTTAATGGTTATGTATATTTGGATGATTCAGGATTGGTTTATGACAATTACTATTATTTCAGTATTTCTAAACCTGAAAAAACAAATGTTTTAGCGATTGGTCAAGTTGAAAAAAATCAATTTCTAACAAAAATATATACTGAAAATGAATTTATATTTTCTCAATTTGAATTAAAATCGTTAGATTATAATCTACTTGAAAAACAAGATGCAGTTATTTTAAATGAGCTTAAAGAAATTCCACAAGCATTGCAAACTACACTAAAATCTTTTTATGAAAAAGGTGGAAACTTGATTTTTATTCCATCTTCAGAAACTAGCATTTCTAATTCAAACTTTTTTTTAAGAAATTTTGGTGCTATTTCGATGAATAATTCAATACAAAAGGAGAAATTAATTACGGGTATTTCATTCGCTCACCCATTATATTCTGGTGTTTTTGAAAAAAAAGTGGACAATTTTCAATATCCTAAAACGGTTTCCGGTTTTGAACTAATAAGCACTTATCCTGCTATTTTAAGTTATGAAGACCAAAGTCCGTTTTTAACTGCTGTTTCAACCGCTTTGAGTTCAGTTTATGTATTTTCAGCCCCAATCCATAAAGACAATTCAAATTTTAAAAACTCGCCATTGATAGTGCCAACATTTTATAATATGGCACTGCAAAGTGTAAAAACAGGCATAAATGCTTTACCAATAGGTACTTCAACTCCGGTTACTGTTGACCAACTTTTATCAAAAGATGAGATTATTTCAGTAATTTCGGCAACAGATGAAAAAGCGGAAAAATTTATACCACAACAACAAATAGTAAACAATAAAGTTAAACTCTCGTTTGTTGAAAGTCCAACAATTGCTGGAAATTACAATGCTTTTAAAGATAATTCAATTTTAAAAAATATTAGTTTTAATTATCCTCGAACTGAAAGTGATTTAAGTTTAGATAATTCAAATTTGGTTGAAAAATATGAAAACGGTAATTCAATGGAAACCGTTTTTAATACCCTACAAACTAATCGAATAGATAATGCTGTTTGGAAATGGTTTGTGTGGTTAACTTTATTATTTTTGGTCTTGGAAGTACTCATTCAAAAATTTGTGAAATGAACCTAATCATACGCAACGCAACAATAATTGATCAGAATAGTCCATATCATAATCAAACTATTGATTTAAAACTGTCTGGTTCAAGTATACTCAAAATTGGGAAGAATCTTGAAAAATCATCTGATTTTGAGGAAATAAGTTTTGAAAATTTACATGTTTCCCCGGGTTGGTTTGATACCTCAGTTTCTCTAGGAGAACCTGGATTTGAAGAGCGGGAAACAATTGCAAATGGGTTATCGGTAGCTGCAAAAAGT